>URFF01000012.1 GCA_900546995.1 uncultured Sutterella sp. | reverse complement strand
GGCTCAACGGCTTATGCCATGGCCGCCTGCAGCCATGGCATAAGCCGTTGAGCCGGTTGCCGTGGCGACAATGACGCCGTCGGCGCGCTGAGAGGCCATAGGGGAACCGTCAACCGAGACGTTAAATTCCACCATGGAGCCGGCGCGGCCGTGCGTGATCCCCGCGTCGTTAACAGCCGTTGCGCTGAAAACACATTCTCCACGCCTAAAAACCTTCGCTTCAAGCATGTTTCGCGTGTCGGCAGAGTATTTCCCATGCAGCAGCGGAGGCAGTGTTTCATGCATGTCCTTGAGAGAAAAGTCGGTGATGAAACCGAGTCGACCCGCATTAATGGCAATAATCGGCAAGTGATAGCACGCCATACGTCGGGCAATGCCCAAAGTTGTTCCATCTCCGCCGATGATGATAATCAAATCAGCTTTTTGGCCTAGTGTGTTGAGATCGTAACCGACAGCGCCCGGGATATGCTTAGCTGTACTTTCTTCCAGTAAGGCGTTAACGCCTTCTTTTTTGAGAATGGATAGGAGCAATTGCAACGCCTCACCCATGGGCTCGGTTCGTTTGGCAAAGATTGCGGCGGTTTTAAATTCAGTCATCTGTAAAACGAAAAAAGAGCCGAACAATTCGCCTTGTTCGGCTCCGAGAATGATCGGTTGTTCTACGCTATTGTATACGGTTAGACGCCTTCGGGTGCGTTAACCGCCACACAGTGGAATCCGGAGTCAGCGTGGATGACTTCACCGGTGATGCAGGTAGAAAGATCCGACAAAAGGAACGCGGCTAAGTTACCGATTTCTTCGATCGTCACGGTACGACGTAGCGGTGCGGTGTCTTCCATGATATGCAAAAGCTTGGAGAAATTCTGAATGCCCGAAGCGGCAAGCGTCTTCACGGGACCGGCGGAAATGGCGTTGCAGCGAATACCTTTGGGACCGACCGAATTGGCAATATAGCGGGTGCTCGCTTCCAAAGCGGCCTTGGCTAAGCCCATCGTGTTGTAGTTAGGCACAACGCGTTCGCCACCCAAATACGTTAAGGTGACTAAAGAGCCGTTTCGATCTTGCATCAAGGGCAATGCCGCGCGGGCAATGGCCGGGAAGGAGTAGGCGGAAATGTCCATGGCGATCTTAAAGGCATCGCGCGTGCAACCCTCTAAGAAATCACCTGCGATCGCTTCACGCGGTGCGAAACCGATCGAGTGAACAACACCGTCCAAGCATCCCCAACGTTCTTTGAGTTGATCAAAGGTGTTGGCGATTTGTTCGTCGCTACTCACATCCATCTGTAAGACGATATCGCTACCGAATTCTTTTGCAAAACCGGTCAAACGTTCCTTAAAGCGCTCGTTGGCGTAAGAAAATGCCAATTCAGCGCCTTCGCGATGACAGCACTTGGCAATACCGTAAGCGATAGAACGGTTACTGACAATGCCGGTAATTAAAATCTTTTTGCCTTGAAGAAAACCCATGTCGGCCTCTCTATGTAAGAATGATTCAACCCGCTCATTGTATCAAGGGCAAGCCACAGAGAAAAGACTCAAAGAGGCTAATGCGGAATCCGAAGGCGCTGCCCAACGGTCAAGGTGTTATCGGTGAGTTGGTTAGCATCCTTAATGGCGCTCACGCTTGTGCGATGGCGGTTGGCGATCGTAAAAAGGGTGTCGCCCGCGCGAACCCGATAGGTGGTATCTTGCAGACGTTTTCTCGTGCGATCAGGCACGGTCAAGCGCAAGCGTTGGCCAACAAGAATGCGATTGCCCTTTAGCTTATTGTCTTTACGGATATCGGCCGCTCGAATACCGAAGCGAGCCGCAATCTTTGAAAGGCTATCGCCTTTTCGAACCCGATAGGTGATTCGACGTTTAGTCGGCAAAGGCTCAAGCTTTAGTTGAGATTCTGACTCGCTTAAGGTAATGCCATGTGCCAAGGCGACCGGGTCATTATTTTTCACCAGTAGTGTGCTGCCTTTTTGAACACGGCGATTTTTCGGGATCTTATTGGCCGCCCGCAATTCGTCTTCCGTCATCCCGAAGCGCTTAGCCACCGAAGCCAGCGTATCCTTGCCTTGCAGGGTGTAGGTTGACCAATTCGAGAGCGGCTTACCGGTTGCCTGCCAGTTAATGAGATTGGACACAAAGGCGTCGGCTTTAGCCGCGGGAATAAGGATAGAGCCTTGGTGAGCGGCCACCACAACCGGGCGGTTAAATCCCGGGTTTAAGAGCCGAAACTCTTCCAAATCGGTCTCAGCCAATTGAGCGGCGGTTTCAAGATCCAAGTCGCGGTCTTTGTTGACTCGGACAAAATAGGGTTCGTTGGGAATCGCGGGCAGTTCAAGCCCAAAAGCCTCAGGCGTTGCGATAAGGCGCTTGACAGCTAAAAGTTTAGGCACATAGCGCTTGGTTTCTCGAGGTAAGCGCAAGTGCATGAAGTCAGTCGGTTCTCCGCGCTTACGGTTTGCTTCGATGGCGCGACGCACGGTGCCTTCACCGCAGTTGTAGGCGGCAAGCGCCAAGTGCCAGTCATTAAATTGCGCATAAAGCGTTTTGAGGTAATCAAGCGCCGCCCGGGTGCTTTCAATGACATCTAAGCGCGCATCTCGCCAACTGGATTGGCGCAGGTTGAAAATGTCGCCTGTGGATGGAAGAAATTGCCAAAGTCCCGCAGCATTTGAGCGCGAGAGCGCTTCGGGTTGGAAGGCGCTTTCAATAAAGGGTAAAAGGGCAAGTTCCGTGGGCATGCCTCGTCGTTGTGTCTCCGAGACAATGAAATACAGATACATCCGTGCCCGTAGTGCCATACTTTGTGTGTAGGTAAGCGCCTGTGTGTAGCGACGTAATTCGGCATCAACAACCGCTTCGGGAAGGTCGTTTAAAGCAAAACCTTTTCGAATGGTCTCCCAGACGGAATCTTCCGGTACCACAACGCGTGAGCGAGCTTCACGCAGTTCGACCGCCTGAGCCAATTCGTCTTCGATCGTGATATCGCCTAAAAGGTCAATATAGTCGGTTGCGGCATGAGTCGACGTGACGGCAAGCGCCATCGGGACTAGGCATAAAAATTTTTTCAACATGCTCTCAAAGAAATCAAACTTCGAGCATGTCTGGGTTTTGCCCGGAGACAATGGCTCTCAGTCCGTCCGCATCAATGATGTGGACGTGTTTTTGATTCACGGAAATCAAATTATCGTGACCGAATCGAGAGAGAACGCGACTGACGGTTTCAAGTTTTAATCCCAAATAGGAGCCGATTTCCGCACGCGTCATGCGAAGCACAAATTCTGAGCGGGAATAACCTCGGGATTCGAATCGTTGAGCCAGACTTAAGAGAAATGCGGCGAGTCGTTCTTCGGCATGCATCGAGCCTAAAAGCAGCATTAAACCGTGCTGCCGGACGATTTCGCGAGAGAGAATCTTTTGAAAATGAACGCTGTAGTCGGGGATGGCCTCACAAGCGGCCAAAATACGCTCATAGGGAATCATGCAAACTTCGGTGTCTTCCAGCGCAACCACATCGCATGAGTAGACGTCATTGGCGATGCCATCCAATCCCAATAACTCACCCGACATGTGAAAATTCGTGACCTGTTCACGGCCGTCACTACTCATCACCGAGCTTTTTAAAAAGCCCAAGCGGATGGCGTAGATACAGTCAAACTTATCACCGGCACGAAACAAGGGTTCTCCTCGTCGAATACGCTTGCGGGACGCGACCAAATCCTCCAGACGGTCGATATCTTTCAAAGAAAGTCCGAGCGGAACGCAGTGTTCACGGAGGTTGCAGTGTGAGCAATTCACGCGAAGCGTAGGCGCCGCGTTGATCGTAGTGGGCATATTCGACATGAGAAGCTAGTTTTAATCAGAAATCAATTAATTATCTAGGATCGAACCGGTTTTTCCGCGTACCCTGTCTTTTCAGTTTCTGGTAATAATTGCAAGGCAGAATACAATACGATTAACCAGCCGTCTGATCATTGATATTTATCAAAGAATCAACGGTGAAATGATAACAGAACTTTAATCTAAATCAATAAAAGACATTTAATAAAATGCTAACGATTGACCCAAACACCACAGGCGTTGAATTACCGTCTTTGGAATTGCTGCAAAAATTTGACGTGCCGGCTCCACGCTATACCTCCTATCCGACGGCAGACCGTTTCCAGAAGACTTTTACGGCAGCCGATTATGAGATGGCTTTAAAAGAGTGTGATACCGATAAGCCCTTGAGCCTTTACGTGCATATCCCGTTTTGTAACGACATCTGTTTTTATTGCGGCTGCAATAAACAAGTGACTCGTGATCATACAAAAAGCGGGGAGTACCTCGATGTGCTCGGGCGGGAAATCGAATTGGTCAAAGAGCGCATTACCGGTAATACGACGGTGAGTCAATTGCACTTTGGGGGTGGGTCACCAACCTTTTTAAATAATGAAGAAATTGAACGGGTGATGGCGTTAATTACTGAGCATTTCCCGTTAGAGAAAGGTGGCGAATTTTCCATGGAAGTGGATCCGCGCACCTGTCCGCCAGACAAGGTGCAAACGCTTGCCAAAGTCGGTTTAAATCGCATGAGTTGCGGTGTGCAGGACTTCAATCCCGAGGTTCAAAAGGCGGTCAATCGCATTCAGCCCTTCGAGATGACGAAAGAGACCATGCAGGCTGCTCGCGAAGCGGGTTTTCATTCGATCAATATGGACTTGATTTACGGCTTGCCGAAGCAAACTCGTAAAAGTTTTGAGAAAACGCTTGATCAGGTTTTGGAACTTTCGCCAGACCGTATCGCACTGTATCACTATGCGCATCTGCCGCATATCTTCCCGCCGCAGCGCCGCATTTTGGACGCTGATCTGCCGCCGACAGTGGAAAAGGTTCATATCATGATGGATGCGATTACCCGTTTGACGCAGAATGGCTACCGCTATATCGGCATGGACCACTTCGCCAAAGTGACCGATGAGCTTGCGATTGCGCAAAAAGAAGGAAAGTTGCAGCGCAATTTCCAAGGCTACTCAACGCGACCGGATTGCGACATGGTGGCTTTAGGTGTTTCTGCCATCAGCAATGTGCATCATTGCTATGCCTGCAACCCTCGTGACTTGCCAAGCTATTATGAGGCGATTCGTGCGGGACGTTTGGCAACCAACCGTGGTTACAAGTTGTCCGAGGAAGATCAACTGCGTCACGCCGTCATTATGACGATTATGTGCCAATTTAAACTGGAAAAGGCTACCATTGAGTCTCGATTTGGCATCCATTTTGATGAGACGTTCGCTTACGAGCTTCGTAAGTTGCGCAACTATGAAAAAGTCGGCTTGGTTCAGTTGACGCCTGAGGCAATCATCGTGAGCCCTAAGGGCAAGATTTTTGTCCGTGCCGTTGCCATGCAATTTGACCGCTACCTGCGCGAATCCGATCGAGCTGGCGGTTACTCAAAGATTGCTTAAAAATACTTCTTTCACTTCGATGCGGACGCTTTAGCGTCCGCATTGTCTATTCAAAAAAGACAGTCGGATAAACGATTTTTCCCTCCATTCGATGAAGAGCATTGGGAGTTAGCTCAATCGCTAAGCAGTAGTCTTCGTATCCGGGAAAAGGCATTGAAATGCCAAACTCAGTGGCTTTTTTGTAGCCGAAGCGGCCGTAGTACCCTGGACTGCCTAGGATGACAATGCCTTTGTAGCCCAATCGGATGGCCTTGCGGTGTGCTTCTCTAACAAGCGCACTCCCCACTCCCAATCGTTGCCAGATCGGTAAGACCGATAGTGGAGCCAAGGCTAGGAGCGTCTCTTCTTGGTTTGAGACAAGCTTAACCTCTGTCAAAAGGACGTGGCCGATGATTTTCCCAGTGGCGGTTTGGGCAACGAGAGACAACTCCGGGTTAAAGTCAGGTAGTTTTCTTAATTTCTCAACCAAGAGATGCTCCGTTTGGTCGCTTTCCTTAACATTGAGAAAGGCTTTTCGGATGACTTCCCGGGTTTGATAAAAATCTGAAGGTGTTTCCTGTCGTATGTAGATTGTGGATTGATTCAAGGACATCTCCAAACAAAGGGCGCTTTCGAGATTGTTCTAAGAAACAAAACGCTTGTCAACGAAAATGCCCCCGAGAAAACTCGAGGGCATTTGAGAGAGTGAATCTAAGACTTAGAGTTCAAATCTTAGAAGACGATATACGTCGCGATCAAGCCGATCACAGCAACCGGAGCGGAACGCTTAACGATATCCATCGGGTTCACACCAGCCAAACCAGCGACCAAAATCACGCCACCGGCCAACGGCGAAGCGGTACGGCCCAAACCGCCCGTGAAGGCAGCGAGCATACCCAAGTTATGAATTTCCATACCGAAGGATTCAGCGTGCGGGGTCACAGCTTCGTTAAATGCGAAGGCTGCGGCGTCGCCGGAACCGGTCATCACACCCATGATGAACGGACCGAAAGCACCACCGATCTTGGCCCATTCGTTGGAGTTTTGCAAGAATTCAACCAAGAGGTCAATGACGCCAGCGGCGCGAAGACCAGCGGCGAAAACTCCAGCGGCGATGATGATACCGAGAATCTTGGTGTAGCCAGCGCCCATACCGTCGAAGAACTTCGTGGTGCATTCAGCAGGACTCGTGCGGGTCACAGCCAAAGCGTAGATGGCACCAACCAACATAGCGGTTGCCACGGAGATCTTGAAGTTGAAGTAAAGCGTGCAAACGAGCAACAAGCCGATCGGAACCAACGGAGCGATAGCGTAAGCGAGGTTGATCTTTTCAGGCAAGTTGGAAGCCATCCTTTGTTCTTCAGGCGAACCATTCTTGTCCGGGCGCGTGTAATCCTTGTAAACGATGCAGATCACGGTCGTCGCAACAATCAACGTAGCGACAACGACGAGCGTTTGCACGGACACGGTGGCGATCAAATCCATCACTTCCATGTTGGCTAACTTAGCGACGAACACGTCGTGAGAAACGCCCGGGTTGAAGAAGGCCGGGAAGACGGAAGCCACCAAGCCGGCAGCGGCGATGGCGGGCTTAAAGCCTGCGCGAACCAAAATCGGGATCAACGTCGGACCGACAGCGGCGCAAAGACCGGCCGTAGACGGAATGGCCACGGCACAGAAGCCTGCGACACACATACTGGCGGGCAAAAGAAAAATACCCATACTGCGCAACGGCTTGAGCAGCAAGGCAACCAATTGAACGTCGCACTTCGTAAGCGAGATCACGCCGGCAAAACCCATTGCCGAGCAGATGGCGATGATCAAGTTTGCGTTGGTCATCGACTTATCAAACTGTTGGAAGGCCATCATCGGTTCCAAAGAAGCGAATGCCATGACCAAACCGGCAGCGATAAGCACCATACGTGTTTCATAACGTTTAATAAGCGCCCAGACCGTCACGCAGACGACCACGAGGCTTACGATGAGCGTATAAGACATGTTTTGTGCTCCTTGCGGGAAGAAAAACAATTAGAAATATTCAGTCACAATTGGACCGATACCCGCTATCTTAATCCGTTAAAGTACTTTCTCGGGGCTCTTTTAGGGTAATATCCAAATCAGATATCAGACAGCATTGACATTTTAGTTTTACTTTGATTGAAGATATTGAGTGAATTTACTTAGAAATTGAGTATTTTCTTAGTGCTGGATTCAAAAAAATAGGCACAAAAACATAGAAAAACCATTGGGGCATTTTTATAATCAGGTAACTCTTTCAATTTCCGGACGCAATCGATGGACCAACTCTTATCGGATGACCCCAACCCCTTGCGATCGGCTCTGCCCGGTATGGCTAGCCGCGTTCCGCTTTTTGAGCAAGTCAAGCGCTCAATTATGGCAAAGATTCAGGACGGAACCTGGCACCATGACGATCAGCTACCCAATGAGATCGAGATGGCTCAGCTCTTTCATGTGAGCCAAGGGACCATGCGTCGCGCACTTCGTGAATTAGTCAATGAAGGGCTTTTGGTTCGAAAGCAGGGCAAAGGGACCTATGTGAGTAGCTACGAGGATAGCTTCGATTATTTTTATCATAAATTCATTCCGATTAAGCCCGATGATCCGGATAAGCAGTGGAAAACAACAACAAAACTCACGCTTTATGAAGTGATCCCGCCCTCGCACCGGACGATGCTTTTAATGGGAATAGACGATCCGACCGAAGAGGTGATTCATATTCGCAGACTTCACTACGCTTGTTTAGATGAGACTCAATTGCAAGCGGTGGATTCCTTTGATGAACTTTTCTTGCGTCGGCGTTTTTTCCCGACGCTTACCGAAGAAATCTTCCGTGGGCAGAAAGCGAGTCTTTATCACTTCTATCAAAAGAGTTGTGATGTCACGATCTTACATGTTCGCGATATTCAAAAGGCCACTTTCTTGAATGCCCATCAGGCCAAACTCGCGAATGTTCCTGTTCCGTATCCTGCCATCATTCAGCAGCGACAGGCCTTTGACATCAATAATAATTTGGTGGAATTGCGCTTTTTAACAACCGTGACCGATCGTTGTCACTACGAGTATCAATATTAAAAAACGCCTGTCGAGCAGATGTTCGACAGGCAAACCGGGGATTATTTTGAAAAGGGCCGATGAGGCCCTTTCGTCAATGAGGCTTAAGCCTTATTGGTCTTTAACAAGAAGCGGGTGAACATTTCAAAAGCTTCCGGCATGCTTTCGCTATCTTGAATTTCGAAGTCACCCTTGTGATGGCCGTGTTCATTGCAACCGAAAAGGAAGAAAGCGGCTTTACCGCCGTGAGAGAGCACCTTGCGAACAAGCCACGTGCAGTCTTCTGAGCCCGAAATCTTCACATCCGGATAAACCTTCGTGATGAAGGGGATTTCGTGGGCGATGGTTTCCAACGTTTCGACGACTTCAGGGGTCGTTTGCAATGTCGTTGCGGCACCAACCTTTTCAAATTGGTATTGAACGTCATAGGCTTCGGCGTTACCCTTAACGATCCGTTCAACGTAATCGGTCATGTATTGGTTAACTTCTTCGGTTTGGCCGCGCACTTCGATTTGCATCTTGGCGTGAACAGGAACGACGTTACGACCTTCGCCAGCTACTAAGCGGCCGATGGAAATGCGGGTGTCACCTTGGCTGTTACGCGGAATACCGGCAAGCATCGTGGCCGTTGAACAAGCTGCTAACAAAGCGCTGCGACCTTTTTCCGGATTGGCGCCCGCGTGAGCGGCCTTACCCGTGAAGGCGATATCAATCTTGCTCGTTGCCAAGAAACCTTGACGGCAAAGTCCGATTTCGTGCAAACGAATGCCGCTACCGATATGGCAGCAGACGATATAGTTCACATCGTCGAGTAAACCGCTTTCAGACATCGGAAGGCCGCCGCGCGTACCTTCTTCGGCCGGTTGGAATAAGAGTTTGATCGTGCCGCAAAGTTCATCTTTGTGGTCGGCAATCCAGTGTGCAACGCCTAAACCAACGGAGCTGTGGGCATCATGGCCGCAAGCGTGCATGAGGCCAGCGCGTTCAGAGCAGTAACCGCCGACATTGGCTTCGTGCTTCGGATCATCCGTTTCTTGCACGAGCACGCAGTCCATATCGTGACGGAACATCGTGACGGGGCCGGGACGGCCTGTATTCCAAATGGCCACGCAGCCCGTGTAACCTTCGGTTTCAGCCAAAAATTCTTCTGACACACCGTGTTCGCGTGCGCGTTGCATCGCTTCTTCAACAAGCTTCGGATCACGGCCCATGACAAATTCGGTGTTGATGGCTTTGGTGCCCATGACAACATCAAAACCCAATTCGCGAAGGCGCTTGACCACGATATTCATCGTTTCAAATTCCGTCCAGCCTTCTTCGGGACGCTTATGAATGGTACGACGAAATTGCACCATTTCCTGAGTATATTGTTCGTTCATTTTTCATTCCTCCGTGAGGGGTATAAAAAAATCAGCGGACTGATTTAGCCCGCTGATTAGGGATAGTTTTAATCCAAGAAGAGGATCAACACGAACCAAGTGAGGACCATCGGAACGCAGGTGCGCTTCACAAGGTCAATCGGGGAGACTCGGCTCATACCGGAAAGCAGAATCACCACACCGGCGATCGGACTGGTGGTACGACCCAACTGAGCGGCACACATCACAGTGTTACCCAAGTCGGAAATCGTCATACCGAGAGCGGCAGCGTGCGGCGTCACGGCTTCGTTAAAGGCAAACGTTGCAGCGTCACCGGAACCCGTTAAGACGGCCATGGCAAACGTACCCATTGCGCCACCGATACGGGCGTAGTCACCGGCGCTCTTTAAGGCTTCGATCAAAGCGTCAACCACACCGGTTTCGCGAAGACCACAGGCGAACACACCGGCGGCGATGATGATACCTAAGACGTCACCGTAGCCCTTACCGGCACCGCTAAAGAACGTCTTGAAAGCTTCTTGAGGATTGACGCGCGTCACGATCATCGTGTAAGTCACACCAATCATCATGGCTTGAGCTACGCCCATCTTGATGGCGGGAATGTAGGTGTTGCCTAACAACAAGATGGCAAGCGGCACCATCGGGGCAATGGCGTAAATGATGTTAACCTTTTGAATACCACCGGTCGCATCCGTTTGAATGTCACCCAATTGGCCGGAGCCCTTGTGATCCTTCAAAACGAATTCCACCACCGTGATGAACAAAGCGCCGCAAAGCGAGAGCACGGCATAGGTGGAGGCGTGTTCGATGATGAATTCCATCGGTTCGATGCCAGCCATGCCGGAAATCATCACCGGGTGAGCGCCGCCCGGGTTGAAGTTGGAACCGTAGGTACCGGCCAAAATGGCGGCACCGGCGCCAGCCGGCGTAATGCCGGAGCGAATCATCAACGGGATCAACGTGGCGCCCACGGCCGCGGCGCAGCCAGCAGCCGACGGAACAGCCGCGTTAATGAGAGCGGTCAACAGCGTGCAGCACGGGATGATCATCAGACCCAAGGTCTTCATCGGACGCGTGAGCAATTGCACCAAGTGAATATCACACTTCGTGTAGCTCACCAAGAAAGCGAAACCCATTGCCGAGCAGATTGATTGAATCAAGTTGCCGGTGGTCATGGACTTGGCAAACTGGTTATAAGCGGCCATCGGGTCCAAAGAAATGGCGCACATGAGAAGACCGGAGATACAGAGCACCAGTCGTGTTTCATAGCGCTTGACTAATGCGACGACAGTCAAAGCAATAATGACCATGGCCGCCCAGAAAGTAAGAGACATGTCAGAGACTCCTTTTTAAGGGTGGTGAGAGTTATTTTTTCATACCGTTGGTTGCTTCAATGAGCTTGACTTGCACACTGAAACCGACCGGCATGCTCTTCACATCATCCGGATCAAAGTCCGAACGATGTTGACCGTTATGGTCGGCCCCGTAGTAGAAGTGGGCCGCCTTACCGCCGTGCTGTTGCACGCGGGCCATCAAAATCGTTGCGTCTTCACTGCCGCCTTTTTCGCTGTAGTAGTCGACGTGATCGGCACCAACCACTTCACCGGCGCACTTTTCAATAAGTTTGGCCAGTTCCGGGGTCGGGTTCATTGTGAAGGCTTCACCGACTTTGGTGATCTTGTATTCAACGTCAAACGCTTCGGCATTGGCTTTCACCGCACGTTCGACTTGAGAGAAAATGTATTGGCACAATTCGTTCGTTGCACCTCGCACTTCCATTTGCATCGTGGCATGCACCGGAATGACGTTACGCATTTCGCCTGCCATGATCTTGCCGCAGCTCACCGTTGTTAAGCCTGCGCCGTGGCGCGGGAGGCTTCCGATCATCACCGCGGTATGGCAAGCGGCCATCAACGCATTGCGACCGTCTTGGGGATTGGCAACTGAGTGGGCGGGTTTGCCGGTAAAGGAAACGTCAAATTTGATCGTGGCGTTGTAGCCGGGAGAGGTCACCGTGACATAACCCAGACGCGGCGTGCAACCGATGTGGCTTGCAAACAAATTGTCAACATCATCAACGATGCCGCTTTGAGCCATGGCCATGGCGCCGCGCGTGCCTTCTTCTGCCGGCTGGAATAAAAGCTTAATCGTGCCGCACAGTTCATCCTTGTGGTCAACAATCCAGTGAGCGATGGCTAAGCCGACACCCGCGTGACAATCATGACCGCAAGCGTGCATTTGACCGGGGTATTCGCTCGCGAAACCTTCTTTATTCGGAATGTGGTTCGGATCGGTGGTTTCCGGTACGTAAAGCGCGTCGATATCAAAGCGCAATGCCGTCACAGGGCCCGGACGACCGGTTTTCCAAATACCGACAGCGCCCGTGTAGCCTTGCATTGCATCAATGTCTTCTTGTTTGACACCGGCTTCAAGCGCGCGTTTCACGCCGAGTTTGACTTCGTCGGGGTAGCGACCCATCACGTAGTCGGGGTTAATCACGGCAGTTCCTTCAAACACCTCAAAACCAAGTTCTTTCAAACGATTGACAATGATGCTTGTTGTTCTGAATTCGGTCCAGCCGGTTTCAGGTTTGGCGTGCAGACTGCGACGGATTTTGACCATCTCGTCTGTGTATTGGTTATTGATATCCATGTCGATAGGCTCCGAAATTTCGTTTTAACCGTAACGAACTGACGGTTGGGAAAACCTTCCCTTTCGCTGTCTCTCATACTTTGTTTCATGAAAAGACCCGGAGGACAAACCGTTGTCCTCCGGAAAATGACTCATGCTGCTTGAGTTGGGACAGTCGGGCTTTTAACCCGAACGCTTTTGGAAAACACCATCAAATGCCTCCAAAAGGATGCTTTTATTGTTGTTCAACTTGTTGACAATCGCCTTTAGCACTATTGCTATGTTAGATATCAGTTAACTGACTGCTTTCTCCAGACTTTAGCTCTTTATAAGATTGATCGAAATTTTCAAAAAGAGGTTTTTATGCAAGATAACAAGCGTTGGTTTTACCTGGCGTTATTCTGGGTCGTGAATTTTTGCTTGGGTTCTTTTTACGCCTGGAGCGTTTACTCGACGTGGCTTGCCCAACACTACTCAACGATTGCAGGGACTGATGTGAGTGTTGCATCGCTTACCTTTGTTTTCAGTATCGGAGCGGCGATGAATCCGATTGCCATGGTGGCGGCGGGCTTTCTTACGGACCGTTTGGGACCCCGTCCGGTTTTGTTTGGCGGCGGTCTGATTGTGACGCTTGGCTATTATTTAATGAGTATCAGCACAGACTCGAGTTTGCTTTTAATCGGTTACGGCATTTGCTTTGGAATGGGCTCAGGGGCCTGTGTGATTGCCACGGTGACTTCCGCTGTGAAATTATTCCCGACGATGCGAGGTTTCGCAGGCGGTTCGGTTGGCGCCATGTACGGGTTGGGCTCGGTTTGCTTACCGCCGACAGCCAACGCCTTGGCTCAAAGTTTCGGCATTACGAGCACCTTGCTTTTCTTTGCCGCCGCCTGTTTTGTCGTCATTATGACGAGTGCCTTTTTAATTAAGATTCCAGCCTCACGTTCTGTGGCTCCCAAAGCCGGTAGTGAAGATCTCAACTGGTTGCAAATGATTAAGACCACGCGGTTTTGGGCGATGTTTGTTCTTTTCTTAGGCGCAACGCTTTCGCCTTTGATGCTCTTTTCGCAGACCGTTACCGTGGCGCAGGTTCAGATTGGCTTAGGCATGTCCGCGGCAGTGCTTTCTGTTTCCGTCTTGGCTTTAGCCAATATGTCTGCTCGATTCTTAGCCGGGACGCTTTCCGATAAATTAGGCCGTGCGCTCACCTTGGCTTTGGCTATTTTCATGGCGGTTTTAGGGCTTTTGCTTTTGTCGATGGCGGGGCGTGGCGATGCCGTTTTCTTCTACCTCGGTTTGGTTTGCATCGGTGTGTGCTTCGGTTCCAGCGTGGGTATTTTCCCGGGTTATGTGGCCGAACAATTTGGACCGGCAAACGCCAGCATGAATTATGGGGTGATGGCGCTTGCCTTCTCCGTTTCCGGCATCATCGGTCCGAACATTATTCGCATGAGCGTGGAAGGCGGTCAGTACCAAAACGCTTACTTTATTGCGATGGCGATCAGTGCAGTGGGTCTTTTGGCGGCTTGGTACTGCAAGTCCTTTGAAAAGAAACATTAAAAAGCAATTTAAGAATTTAAGTGTATCCCCCTCGGAATTTCCCCGGCTTTGACATTGAAGACCGGGGATTTTTTTGTCAGCATCTCGCATGGCTTTCGCTACAATAGTTGCAAACTGTTTGCCTATGAGGAGTTGAGATGCCTTCACTGATTCGTTGTGTACCGGGATTGAAAACCGGAAGTATTCCTAGCTACGCCGCATTTGGTGTTGACAAAGCCAATGAGGTCATTGCTTTTCACCGATCAATTCCGGGTTATGCCCCCACCGAAATGGTTACTTTATCCGGTTTGGCTCAAGCTCTGGGTGTTGAAGCCCTTTATGTCAAAGATGAAAGTTCTCGGTTCGGATTAAATGCCTTTAAGTCTTTGGGAAGCTCTTATTGTGTCGCTTCATTAATTAGTGAGAAGCTGGGCATGCCCACCCGCTATGAATCCGTGATGGGCGCTGAGGCTAAAGAAAATACACAAGGCATGACTTTAATTACTGCGACTGACGGCAATCACGGACGGGGAGTGGCATGGACTGCGAAGCTTTTGGGACTAAAAAGTGTTGTTTTGATGCCTAAAGGAACTGCGCTTGAACGCTTACAAAATATTCAAAAGTTGGGAGCCGATGCAAGCATTACCGATCTCGTCTATGACGATACCGTGAAACTTGCTGCGAAGATGGCTCAAGAAAATGGGTGGCTTTTGGTGCAGGATACCGCTTGGGATGGTTACGAAGAGATCCCAGAGCGAATTATGCAAGGGTACCTCACGATGGCGCTTGAAGCGGTTGAAGCGCTTCCTAAAGCACCGACTCATTTGTTGCTTCAAGCCGGTGTCGGTTCCATGGCGGCAGCGCTTGCGGCCTTTTTCGTCGAATATTATGGCAAAGACTGCCCGAAGATCATTGTCGTTGAGCCGGATGGGGCTAATTGCTTCTATGAGACGGCACGCGCGGCTGATGGTGCCATCCACCCCTTTGTGGGCAATATGCACTCCATTATGGCCGGTCTTTGCTGCGGAGTGCCGAGTAAATCGGCTTGGGCAATTTTGAAAGAAACGACGGATTTCTACGTCTGCATGCCGGACTTTGTTGCCGCTGACGGTATGCGGATTTTGGGCGCACCGTTACCGGGTGATCAACGAGTCATATCCGGTGAAAGTGGGGCGTCAACTTTTGGTTTAGTGGCAGATCTTTTAAGAGATAGCCGACATCAATCGGTCAAAGACGAGTTGGGTCTTAATGAAAATTCCCGAATTCTATGTATTTCAACCGAAGGTGCAACGGATCGGGAAAATTACCGTCGAATCGTTTGGGATGGCGCTTGGCCTGTTGCTGAAGACTAAGAAAAGTATTAAACAGAAACGCCTCAAAGAAATGATCTTTGAGGCGTTAACTTTTCTGCGAACCTTAGACTAGAACACAAAAAGCAGTGTCAAAATGCCAACAATCATACCGGGGGCTGTGCGCTTGACCAAATCCAACGGGTTGGAGCGACACAAACCGGCGATCACAATCACCACACCGGCAATCGGACTCATGGTGCGGCCCAAAGCGCCCGAGACGTAAGCCAAGTTACCCAAATTGGTAATGCTCATACCGAAGCTTTCCGCGTGCGGTGTCACAGCTTCGTTAAAGGCCATGGTGGCAGCGTCGCCGGAACCCACTAAAATCGCCATGAGGTATGGCCCTAACACGCCGCCCCATTGAGCGTATTCGTTCGAAGACTTCAAGCCTTCAATCATGACATCCACAAGCCCTGCGGCACGAAGACCCATCGCGAAAACGCTCGCTGACACGATGATACTGACGATATCGGCAAAGCCCTTGCCGCAACCGGTAAAGAACGTGGTTGTGGCTTTGGCTGGACTTGTGCGTGTCACGATGATGGTGTAGATCGCACCGATTACCATCGCCTGAGCAACGCCCATCTTTAATGCCGGAACACAGGTGTTGCCAAGAATCAAAAGTACGAGCGGGACTAGCGGAGCCAAGGCGTAAAGCAAATTGACGTGATCGATGGTTTCTCCAAAATTACCGTCACCTTCGATCTTGCCATCACCTTTGTGGTCGCGAAGCACGAATTCCGTGATCGTGATCATGACGACGCTGATCGCCCAAAGAACCATGTAGGTGGTCATGTTTTGAAGAATGAACTCCATGCCGGAAATGCCGACATAGGAGCCCACCATGTTTTGGTGCGGCGAGCCGGGGTTTAAGAATGAGCCGATGGTACCGGCTAACACGGCGGCACCGGCACCGGCGGGCTTGACGCCTGCGCGAATCATGATTGGAATGAGTGTGGCGCCCACGGCCGCGGCGCAACCCGAAGCACTCGGAATGGCCGTGTTAACGATTAACGTGACAATAGTGCAAGCAGGAATTAGAAAGATCCCCAAGTGTCTTAAAGGCGCGGCCAATAACGTCACCAAGTGCAAGTCAGACTTCGTGTAACTCATCAAGAAGGCAAAGCCCATGGCGGCGGTGATGGCTTGCACCAGTGTGGCGCTTGTCATCATCTTGGCGAACTGGTCAAAGGCTTGCATCGGAGCCAGAGAAATCAAGCACAGGAAAATACCTGCTGATAGAAGTGTTGTACGTACCTCAAATTTCTTCAATAGCGCCGCAATCACGGCGAAAATGGTTGCGACAGCAATCCAAGCAGTGATAGACATAATTTCTTCTCCTATTACGCACGGATGCGTTCGGGTTCCGGACTCGAGAGATCAATGGTGATAGTTTCGTAGCCCTTATCCTGAAGGGCTTTTTGGCCGAGTTCAGTGGTGATGAAGCGAAGGCTCTTGCCGTAGAGCACGCCATCTTTCATATTGATATGCCCGTCAACATAAGTTTCGGTGGCGGTCAACGACTTCATGTCAACAACTGTGATATCGGCCACCGCACCATCGGAGAGATGCCCGCGATCGAAAAGCCGCAAGTGACGCGCGGCATTGAGACTTGCCTTAAGGACAAATTCAGACAACGTGATCGCTCCGAAGCGAACGAGGCTTAAACCCATCGGAATGATGACGTTGCGCGGAATGCAACCGCCGTCGGTTGACATGGCATCAACCACGAACGTGCCATCTTCGCGCTTGGCTTGCGCAAGCATCAGGCGAGAAACGGCCGCGTTAACCGGGAAGCAGCCCACCACATTGGTCGTGCCCTTATCTTCCCAGTAGCGCATGGCGTCCATTCCCTCGAGCGCTTCGGTGATGTAGCCCGTGTCACGAAGTGTTAAGAGTAAGCGGCGCTTAAAGGCTTCACGGATACCGTCGGCAGAAACCGGTAACCTGTAAATTTCCAGGCAAGTACGCGTGACGAAGTCAAGGACATTACCCTCGGCGTCGCAGGATAGGTGCGTACCGTTATAAGGGCTTAAGTAAGCTTCAGACCAAATTCTCGGGTGAGATTTCAAAAGGGCGAGTGCTTCGTTGGCTTCTTCGTCAGCGGCATTGACGCGGCCGCGGCAGTAGGAGTTGATGTGTGCGAGATGCAAACGCATGTCGCCAGTGGTTTCAACAGCTTGACGCATACCGAGGATGTCGGAGTGAGCTGTTGTGGAGCCCGCGTGCCAAGCCACATAGACATCTTTTTCGTTACAAAGTTCAATGGTTGTGCGACAGGCATCCACTGAGAGCGGCCAGTGACCGCCGACGAGTTTGACACCGATTGCGCCGCCTTCGGTTTGAGAATTGATAAATCCTTCAATTTGGGCGCGAGAAGGCGTATCGGTTTTCCAGAGTTCAGACGGCTCCATGCGATCGACAATGGCCACATTGATACCACTGCCCGTCTTGTGCCCTCCTTCAAGGAGCTCAGCCAAAGGACCTGCCATATCCAAGCAGGTTGTGATGCCCGATAGAGCCGTCATCCGAGCACCGTAGGGGGAGCCGTAAACAGAACCCAAGTGCATGTGTGCATCGATGATGCCTGGAAACACGTATTTGCCTGTGCAGTCGTCAATGGCTTTGGCGCAACCGGTGAGCGCTTCGCCCACGGCGGCAATTTTTCCGTTTTCAATGGCGACATCCATGATGCCGTTTCGATTGTTAAGCGGGTCCACCACGTGGCCGCCTTTAAGCAATACGTCCCACATAATCTCTCCTTGCAAGCGGTGCTTAAGTGATCAAAATTCGAGTGATAGCCTTAGCCTATGCTCGGAACGATTTTTCTCCAAAATAACTCAGTTAACTGATTGACTTTCTTAGGCTTCGCTATAGTAGAGGACAACATCCAATACGTTTGATCTGGGAGTTGATTCATGAAAACGACTTTTATCGCAACCGGTGACAGTTTCATCACACGTCACATCGGCCAGTACGGTTACGACGGTTATGACGATGTTTGTGATCTTATTGATCGTCATGAAGTTCGCTTCGCTAATTTAGAGATGACGTTTCACAATCAGGAAGGTTACCCGGCGGCCGCTAGCGGCGGTACCTGGGCGATGACGGAACCGGAAATGCTCGATGATATGCTCGATTTTGGTTTCAACCTCTTTAATACCGCCAACAACCATACCGGTGACTACGGTCAAGGCGGTATTGCCGCGACCATTCGCCATTTAAAAGAACGCAATATGACATTTGCTGGTACCGGGATGACGCTTCAAGAAGCTTCCCGTCCCTGCTACTTGGAAACGCGCCAAGCGCGAGTGGCTTTAATTGGCGTGACCTCTTCATTTGATCCGGCGGCTCGAGCCGGTGCTCAAAGTGGGGATGTCGTTGGTCGGCCCGGTCTTAACCCCTTGCGTTACAAAACGATTTATCACGTCAACGGCGAGCACTTTGACATGGTTAAAGAACTGGCTCGTGTCACCCTTGTGAATTGGCCGGTGGAGCAAAAAATTGAATGCGGTTATTTGCCGCCTTTTGAAGAGGGGTCTTTACCCTTTGGCAAACTCAATTTTGTGCGCGATGACAAAGAGTTTATCGAAACCGTGCCGCACACGGGCGACATGAACCGTATTTTGGAAGAAATTAAAGAAGCGAAACGCCAGGCTGACATTGTGCTCGTAAGTTTTCACGTGCACGAAATGACGGGTAAAGACACCACGCAGCCCGCACAATTTCATAAGACATTTTGTCATGCCTGTATCGAAGCAGGAGCCTCAGTTGTGATCGGTCACGGACCGCATGAATTGCGTGGCATTGAGTGCTATAAGGGCGGCGTGATTTTCTATAGTCTCGGCAACTTCATTTTTGAAACCGAAACGACCGCGGTGCAACCGGCAGACGCTTTTCAAGAACAGCGCTTGCCGATGGACATGAAAGTGGGTGCCTACATGGATAATCGCAGCCGCAATGGCACGATCGGTTTTCCAGTGATGCCCAATATTTGGCGAGCGGTGATGGCCGGGTGGACGATTGAAGACGGGAAAGTGACCGATGTCACGCTCTACCCGATTGACCTTGGCATGAAAGCGAGTCGCTCGCAACGGGGACTACCTCGCTTGTCCGGCGATAAGGATACGCTTTGCTACTTGCAAAGTCTTTCGGCGCCTTTTGGTACAACCATAGAAATTAAAGACGGTGTCGGCACTATCCGACTTTAGGACATTTCTTGCAAAGTACAGAGACTTCGGCCGCCTTCGGGCGGCTCTTTTTTAATTAAGTATTCGTGGTGATAGGCGTTAGCATGATGGTTCGCTAAAATGACAAAAACGAATGTAACTATCCCAATCAATGTTATGTGCAGTATCCGACAACATTCTTTGTTTGAAGAAGTTCAAAAACGCATCACCGAGAAAATTCGAGAGGGCGTTTGGAAGCAAGGTGAAGCAATTCCGAACGAATTGGAGTTAGCGGATCTTTTCGGCGTCAGCCAAGGGACGGTGAGGCGCGCTTTGCACGAACTGGTGTCCCAAGGCGTGTTGTTGCGACGCCAGGGCAAGGGGACGTTTGTTGCAAGTTTTAAGCAAAATTTGGAAAGTCTGCGAGAGCGGATTAACTGGTTTGTGCCCGATGATCCGAATGCGCCGGCAGCACACAATCGACTGGTCCTCTTTGAAGAAGTGACTGCACCTTTGAAAGTGGCCCATCTGATGCACTGTGATGAGACCGAAAAACTTATCCATATTCGCCGAGAACTTTATTATGGTGACGGTGAGGTGGTGACCGCTTTTGACGACACGTACCTGAAAGCGAAAGACTTTCCGGGACTCACCGAAGAAGTGATTGAAAAAGCGCATTCGGCAAATTTGTATGTTCTCTATGAGGAACGGTACGGGTACTTCATTACCTCAATGGAGGATTCGGCTCGGGCGGTGCTTTTAAATCCCTATCAAGCGGCAAAGGCTCACGTGTCCGTGCCTTATCCGGCGATCAGTCTACAAAGACGTGCGTACACGTTAGAGGGGCGTTTGATTGAACTACGTTTTATCGTCAACGTCACGGACACTCAACACATGAGGCTGCGTTTGCTTGGATAATTCCAAATAACCAACAGCCCCAGTGTTAGAAAATTAACGTTTCAGCGTGTTAGTGGTGACATTGGCAATGGCCATGATCGCCGCCACAACCGCAGCCGCCCGCATGGTGGTGTCCGTGCTGAGATTTGTCACAAGCGGCCTGTAAATCGCCTTGAAGTTCACCCACTAAAAGCGCATTGACCGCTTCGTCGGCCGATCCGGTAACGCCGGCGACTAATTCAATACCGGCTTGATTCATGGCACTGATCGCTCCTTCGCCAATGCCACCGCAAATAACGCAACCGATCCTGTTTTCTACCAAGAGACTCAACATCATCCCATGACCTCGACCTTGAGATTGAATGATTTCGGTTGAAACGATTTGATCGTTTTCAACGGTATACACCTTAAATTGGGCGGCCATACCGAAGTGTTGATAGATCTGGTCGTTTTTAATAGGTACTGCGATTCTCATTTTTCGTGCTCCTTGTAATTTTTGCGAAACCGCAAGGCTAGCCATTTGGCGTTGCCAGCGACAGCGTCCACGGCAGTTTTCGCTAAAGGTTCCGTGACAAATTTGGTAATTTCCGCCCTCAATCACAAGTCCTCTGCCGTTTACAATCGCGTCAGCGATTTTGTAGCGGGCTTTTTCATAAATTTCCGTGACTGTTGTTCGGGAAATTTGCATCTGTCGGGCGCATTCTTCGTGCGAACCCTTTTCCAAGTCCACAATGCGGATGACCTCATACTCGTCAATCAGTAAGGTGACTGGCGGAAGTTTGGAACGGTTTTCCGGATAAAACGTGCGAAAACGAGGTTCTTCGCAAACACGACGGCATCGGCTAGGTCTAGGCATGAAGAATTTCCTTTTTTTTTAATCCGACATATGTCGGAAACTAGAATAGCTCCAAATGAAAATAAACGCAAGGTGGGAAAAGAAATTGCGTAAGTTAACTCAAAGCGACCCAGGCAAAGAGAAAAACGACTAAAATAAACAAATTATTTTGCTGACTGCGCAGCTCGCCTTGATTTAAGGCAGTTTGGAGCAGGAAATTTGGAGTTTTTTATGAAAACATCGCAAATTCGCGAGACCTTTTTGAAGTTTTTCGAAAGCAAAGGTCATACGATTGTGCACTCAAGCCCGGTTGTTCCGGGAAACGATCCGACGCTTTTGTTTACGAACGCCGGCATGAATCAATTCAAGGACGTTTTCTTAGGTTTTGATAAGCGTCCGTACACTCGCGCAACGACCGCTCAAAAATGCATCCGCGCAGGTGGCAAACATAACGATTTGGATAACGTCGGTTATACCGCACGTCACCACACATTCTTTGAAATGTTGGGTAACTTCAGTTTCGGTGATTACTTCAAGCGTGACGCGATTAAGAACGCTTGGGAGCTATTGACCCAACACTTTCATTTGCCTCCCGAAAAGCTTTGGGTGACGGTTTACGCCGAAGATGACGAAGCCTACGACATTTGGAATAAAGAAGTCGGCGTGCCTGCAGAGCGTATCGTTCGCATCGGCGACAACAAAGGTGCCCGCTACATGTCGGATAACTTCTGGATGATGGGTGATACCGGTCCTTGCGGCCCCTGCTCTGAAATCTTCTATGACCATGGTGAAGAAGTTCAAGGCGGCCCTCCGGGAAGTCCCGACGAAGATGGCGACCGTTACATTGAAATTTGGAACTTGGTGTTCATGCAATTTAACCGTGATGAACACGGTGTGATGCACAAGTTGCCGAAACCCTCGGTGGATACCGGTATGGGTTTGGAACGTATTGCCGCAGTGCTTCAGCACGTTCATAGCAACTACGAAATTGACCTCTTTAAGAACCTGTTGGCCGCAGTGAAATCTGCGGTGGAAGCCGCGGGCGCACAAAATGTTGATCCGCAAAGCCCCTCTTTGAAGGTGATTGCCGACCACATTCGTGCCTGTACCTTCTCGGTGGCTGACGGCATTGTGCCGGGTAATGAAGGTCGAGCCTACGTGTTGCGTCGTATTTGCCGTCGTGCAATCCGTCACGGCTACAAGCTTGGTGCCAGAAAGCTCTTCTTTGCCAATTTGGTTGATGCCGTGGTCAAAGAAATGGGTGATGCCTATCCGGAAATTCGCAATCCGAAGATCAAAGGTATTATCGCCAAGGAAGAAGATCGTTTTGCTCAAACGCTGGCACAAGGCATGCAGATTTTGGAAGATGCCATTGCTGAAACGAAGGGAACGGTGCTTTCCGGTGATGTTGCCTTCAAGCTTCACGATACCTACGGTTTCCCGGTGGACTTGACCGCTGACGTTTGCCGCGAACGCAATATGACGGTTGATATGGCAGGATTTGATGCCGCCATGGAAAATCAACGTGAAATGGCTCGCGCCAACGCGAAGTTTAAGATGGCTGCAGGCCTTGACTATAGCGGAGCCGATACCGTGTTCACCGGTTATACGAGTTACGCTGAACAAGGTGTCAAGGTCCTGGCTCTCTATAAGGACGGAGACCCGGTTGAAGAAGCTTTAGCTGGTGATGACTGCGTGATCATTTTGGATAAGACGCCGTTTTATGGTGAAAGCGGTGGTCAGATCGGAGATACCGGTACCATGAAAAATGACACGACCATGATTCGTGTCATTGATACGCAAAAGGTGAAAGCCACGGTTTGGGGGCATCACGCTCACGTTGAAGAAGGTTCGGTGATGGTTGGTGATGTGTTTGATGTCGCAATTGACGCCGACCGTCGTGAAGCGATTCGCCGCAACCACTCTGCCGCTCACTTGTTGCAATACGGTTTGCGCGAAGTGTTGGGCGAACATGTTTTGCAACGCGGTTCCTGGGTGGGCACTGATGTCGCACGCTTTGACTTCACGCATGGCGAAGCCATGACGGCTGAACAAATCCATGAAGTGGAGCAAATCGTTAACCGTTGTGTCTTGGCTAACACGGAAGTGGTCACGAGTGTGATGCCGATTGAAGAAGCGAAGAAGTCCGGTGCTTTGATGCTTTTCGGTGAGAAGTACGGCGAAACGGTTCGTATGCTTCAAATCGGACCTTCTAAGGAATTGTGCGGTGGTACGCATATCGCCCGCACCGGTGACATCGGTTCCTTCAAGATTTTGAGTGAATCCGGTATTGCCGCCGGTATCCGCCGTGTGGAAATGACCACCGGCATGAACGTGGTGGAATTAACCTACAAGCAGGAAACGGCGTTAAAGCAAACCGCTGCCGCCTTAAAGAGCCCGGTGGATCTCGTGGTGGATAAGGCTCATGCCACCTTTGAGACGGTTAAGAGCCTTGAAAAGGAAATCGTTCGTCTCAAAGAAAAGATGGCTGCCATGTCGGCTGCAAGCCTTGCGGCTTCTGCGAAGGACGTCAACGGCATGAAGCTTGTCGTATCGAAAGTTGAAGGCGTGGATGCAAGGAGCTTACGCTCTATGGCAGAAAGCTTGCGCGACAAATTGGGTGACGCTATTGTGGTGTTGGCCGTAGTCAATGACGGCAAGGCTCAATTGGCCGCCGGTGTCTCCAAGAGTTTGAATGCACGAGTCAAAGCCGGTGAGGTGGTCTCTTATGTTGCTCAACAAATGGGTGGCAAGGGCGGTGGTAAGCCCGATTTGGCCATGGCAGGCGCTCCGGATGTCGCCAAGCTTGATACCGCATTAGCCGGTGTTGAAGCCTTTTTGCAGACGAAGTAGCCGTCATGCAATTTGATCGTCAGATTGATACTCGGGGCACGAAGTGCCCCATGCCGGTTCTAAAAACCAAACGAGCTTTAGCTACCATGCAACCCGGTGAGGTCCTTTGTGTTTTGGCGACGGATCCCGCAAGTGTGAAGGATTTGGCCCAATTTGCAACCCAAACCGGACACAAGGTGCTGGCACAAGAAGAAAACGCCGGCGAGTACATCCATTATCTTCAACACAAATAGTGCTTTTAAAGGCATCGATCAAAATCAAATCGGTGCCTTTTTCTTTTTTGTTAGTGCCTAAAAATATTTGACCTTTTAGGTCTACACCAAAAAATAGAAATCACCGTTGTAGTGGCTGAAAAATAGACAAATTTGGAATATCGTAACGGAGATTTCTGTTAAATCGTCTTGAAAGTGTGTTGACAAGAGTCATTAACCAATCTATAGTTCGACATCGAACAATTATGAAAACATTCAAACCGATTTTTTCAAACGCTGCCCGTTTACGCGAAATGGGCAATGAGCTGATCCTCAATAAGCTCGCTCAGGCTGGATTAAGCAATGTCGCACCCAGTCACGGCGATGTTTTGGTGTACCTGCTTAAGGTCCGTTCGTGTCGCATGACGGATTTGGCAAAAGCAGTGGGTCGCAGTAAATCAACGTTGACGACGTTGGTTGAAAAATTAGAGCGTGAAAAACTTTTGTTGCGCGAAGCGGATAGCGAAGATAGTCGTGCAGTCATTGTTCAGTTAACAGAGAAGGGACTCCAATTGCAGCCTGCGTTTGAGTCAATCTCTAAGGATTTGGAGAGTTTTCTAACTGCTCGGCTTTCCGAAGAGGAAGTTCAAA
Organism: uncultured Sutterella sp.; assembly: GCA_900546995.1. Classification (GTDB taxonomy): domain Bacteria; phylum Pseudomonadota; class Gammaproteobacteria; order Burkholderiales; family Burkholderiaceae_F; genus Aphodousia. The sequence continues at coordinate 9,924 of URFF01000012.1, read as the reverse complement.
CATTAGATCGACTTTTGCGTAAAGCAGTCGATCGTTAGCTTAAGGAGACGCTCCTAACGGGAGCGGTTTTAAAAACAAAAGTAGTTCGATATCGAACAAAGGAGAAAGGATGTCAAATATTCAATTGACTCATGTGGACTTTGATGCCCCTAGAACGGAATTGCACGATTTGCTGGCTTTGACTGGCGCGGAAGTGTCATTAAATCACTTGCCTGCCAGTGTCAGTATTCCATTTGTGCATGCTCATACCGAAAATGAAGAACTCTATATCGTTTTGGACGGTTCTGGTGTGCTCTTTGTCGATGGAGAAGAAAAGGCGATTACGAAAGGTGATTGCTTCCGAATTGCTCCACAAGGACAACGTTGTTTGAAGGCTTCTGATCAGTCTTCGTTAACGTACTTGTGCTTGCAAACAAAAGTGGATAGCTTGGCGCATTTCACGATGACCGATGCAGTTGTCAGCGAAAACTTTGCCAAACCCTCTTGGCTTTAAGAAACAAGGATGGCGATCCAGTTCACGGGATCGTCATCCTCTAAGGCCTCTTAAATTGCTTGATTTTCAATTAATTTTTTCCGAATTTCGTTAAGGTAGCTTTCGGCTCGGTTAAGCGATTCACGTTGCTTTTGTAATTCCGACAGATAATGGTTGACGTTGTCTAAAAGCCATTGGCAGCCCAATTGGGGATTGTCCATGAACTGAATCAGGCGAACGATACACTCAAGTTTCATTCCATTGTTTCGACAATCCATAACAAGTTGCAACCGTTTTAGGTCATCAGTTGTGTAAACACGTTGCCCTCCCAAGTTACGCGCAATACTTTTTAAAATTCCTTTGGACTCATAGAAACGAATGGTTCCAATAGGGCAACCTGTGATTTGAGAAAGTTCGCCGATTCGCATAATCGTTCTCGCTCAACTGAAACTCTGCATTGGAAAAAAGAAGGAGCAGTTTTTGGGCTACTCCTTCAAACTCGGATCAAGGTTACAGATTTTTGACAAAAAGTGCTCTGATCGCATTCAAAATCGCCAGAATCATCACGCCCACGTCAGCAAAAATGGCCATCCACATGTTTGCGAGCCCTAAAGCGCCCAGGATTAAACAGAGCACTTTAATGCCGATTGCAAACCAGATGTTTTCTTTGACGATTGCCAGGCATTTACGGGAAATTTTGATGCCTTTGGCAATTTTCTTTGGATCATCGTCCATGAGAACAACGTCGGCTGCTTCAATGGCAGCATCCGACCCCATGGCTCCCATGGCGATACCGATATCGGCGCGAGACAGAACAGGTGCATCGTTGATACCGTCACCGACAAAGGCCAGTTTCCCGTTGGATCCGTTTTGAGCGAGCAATTCTTCAACGATATGTACTTTATCGGCGGGCATCAATTCACTTCGAACTTCATCAATACCGAGTTCTCGAGCGACTTGTTCAGCCACCTTTTGACTATCGCCCGTGAGCATGACCGTTTTTTTAACACCCGCTATTTTGATTTCTTCAATGGCTTCTTTTGAATGAGCTTTAATGCGGTCAGAAATCACAATGTGACCGTAGTACTCGCCGTTGATTGCAATGTGAACAATGGTACCGACACTATGGCAGGCAATCGCTTGAACATGAAGTCGATTCATGAGTTTTTCATTGCCGGCGGCAACTTGCATATCATCAATTTGGGCAATGACGCCTTCGCCCCCAATTTCGTGAATGTCTTTGACCCGTTGACGATTAAGCGGCAAACCGTAAGCCTTTTGCAAACTCTTACTAATGGGGTGCGAGGAAGCGCTTTCAGCAAGGGCGGCTAATTCCAAGAGTTTCTTTTCTTCAATTTTGCTGTGGTGAATAGCAACGACTTCAAAAACGCCTTCCGTTAAGGTGCCTGTTTTATCAAAAACCAGTACTTTTGTTTGGGACAAATTTTCCAAATAGTTTGAGCCTTTGACCAGGATACCTTGATTACTCGCACCTCCGATACCAGCAAAAAAGCTCAACGGGATACTGATCACGAGTGCGCAGGGGCAACTAATCACCAAAAAGACTAATGCGCGATAAATCCAATCATCCCATTGCGCATCAACTCCCATGCCGAAAAGACGCACTAATGGAGGAATAGTGGCTAAGGCTAATGCACCGAAAAAGACAATTGGCGTATAAACTCGGGCAAACCGAGTAATGAAAGCTTCGGAGCGGGATTTACGGGAGCTCGCATTTTCCACCAGTTCGAGAATTTGAGAGACCGTGGAGTCGCCGAAAAGTTTTGTGGTTTTAATTTTCAGTAAACCGGATAGATTAATGCAGCCGCTCGTAATTTCATCGTTAACGCCGACCGGACGGGGTAGGCTTTCACCGGTGAGCGCACTGGTATTGAGGCTGGATTCACCTTCGATAACGATGCCGTCCAATGGGACTTTCTCACCCGGTTGCACGACAATCGTATCGCCTACTTTAATCTCATCAGGGTCCACCTTAATGAGTTGACCATCTTTCTCAATATTGGCGTAATCGGGGCGGATATCCATTAATTGACTGATATTCTTTCGACTTTTCCCCACGGCATAACCTTGAAACCATTCGCCGATTTGGTAAAAGAGCATGACGGCCACAGCTTCCGTGTAATCACCGGTGTTGTCATACAGAGCGATGCCAATGGCGCCCAATGTGGCGACCGTCATTAAGAAATTTTCGTCAAAGATTCGTCCGTTGGAAATCCCTTTGGCGGCTTTGAGCAAAATGTCATAGCCGACGATCAGATAGGGGATTAAAAACAACCCGAGACGTAGAAAGCCGGTGACAGGCGATAAAACCAGCGCGATTAAAAGCACGGAGGCAACGATGATGCGAATGAGCATCGATTTTTGTTTGGCCTTCATTCTTTGAATCCTTTTTAATAATTAAGCGAGTGTTTAATCGTTATATCTTAAAAAAGCACCATGATTGGATGGTGCTTTTATCAAAACGATTAAAGCGAAATTTCGCAGTCCGGTTCAACTTTCTTGCATTCAGATAAAACGGTCTTCATGACCGCCTTGTCATCAGCACCTTCTTTGAAGGTAACAATCATTTTTTGGGTCATAAAGTTAACGGTGACTGAAGCGATACCTTCGACTTTGGAGGCGGCTTGTTCCATCAGTTGGGCACAGTTTGCGCAATCGACTTCAATTTCATAGGTCTTTTTCATTATAAGCTCCTTTGATTTATTGATTAAGCAATCATTTAATTGATAATTGGAAATATAATCTCCTTATTAAAAGATGTCAAGATTAAATAATCGTTTAATTTATGAGTTCAGAAATTCATCTTCCTCATCATCACGGTCATTACGATCAAACGGCAGAGGGGTTACCCAATACGGAGCAGTTTGATATTGTGTCCAATGTTTTTAAACAGTTGAGTGATCCGGTGCGTTGCCGCATATTTTTGCTGCTCTGCCATAGTGAAGAATGTGTGATCAACATTGCCGCCTTCATGGATATGAGTAGCCCCGCGGTTGCCCACCATTTGCGGTTATTGAAATTTGTCGGGCTGGTTCAAAGCCGTCGCGAGGGAAAAGAAGTTTTTTATCGTGCGGCGGATTCAGAGTTGGCGCAAGCTTTGCACCACATGATTGAAAAGGTGATGCATCTGTCATGTAAAAAATAGCTGGTTAATGTTCTTGAATCTACAGTACCTGTAGCATCTATGCTCCTCTTGTGATAAACACAATGAGGAGAAAATGATGCAATTTCAACAAATTCGCAGCGCAACGGCTATTGTCACGTTTGCCGGTAAGCGTTTTTTAATTGATCCGATGTTGGCTCCTGCCAACACCTATCCGATTGTTCCGGACGCTCCAGTCTGTGGCCGTGGAAATCCAACGATTGATCTTCCCTGCAGTATCGAATCCCTTTTCAATGTGGATGCCATCATTGTTACGCATTGGCATTTCGACCATTTCGATGAAGTCGCTATGCAGTGTTTACCCAAAACGATTCCACTTTTTACGCAAAATGACGAGGAAGCTGCGCTGACAAGGGCAAAAGGTTTTCAGGACGTACGGGTGTTAACGGAAAATGGTGTGACTTTTGGGAATATTACGTTATACAAAACGCCGTGCGATCACGGTAGCGGGGATTTGGTGACAGAGCATGTTTACATGGCATTGCAGATTACCGATCAAGCGTGCGGAATTGTATTTAAGTCAGCTTCAGAGCAAAACGTGTTCTACTTGGCTGGTGATACCATCTACTATAGTGGCGTGGTGGATTCGATTAAGAAATATTCGCCGGATATTACCGCGGTAAACGCTGCCGGCGCTCAAGCTCCTAAAGGTCACGCACTCATCATGAACGAATATGACATTTGGGCGTTAAAGAATGATTTCCCGGAACTGAAAATCATTGCCACCCATGTTGAAGGCGTATCGCATGCAACGGTCACACGTCAGTCTTTAAAAGAATTTGCCAAGGAAAAGCATTTAGTTGATTTGTATGTTCCCGATGATGGGACGACATTGACGTTTTAGAATCGAAAAAGGCTACGGGAAACTTTCTCCGTAGCCTTTAAAAAATGTTGGACTAATCCACAGCGATATCGCCGTAAATGTCATCCCACATCGGCCAAATTGTGCTGTAGGTGATCGCCGTCAAAACAAAAGCGATCGGCGTCATGATATAGATGGCGTAATCGGAAATACCCAGTGCAGAGGCTAAGAAAATGGTCCCGAAAGAGCAAAGCATGGTGATGACTCCTAGCAAAATGAGGAGCACCAAAATCGCAAGCCAATTTCTTAAGCATCCGAAAAACGAATAAAAGACAGCCTTGCCCAATGTCATGTTTTTCCAAGCAACCAGTGCCGGAGCAAACCAAGTCGCCATTTGGCCCGCGGTGTAACAAACTAGCGTAATGATCGCAGCGGTCCACGGGAAGTGATCTAAAACGGATTGCCAGACAATCTTGCCGTCGTTGATTTGCCATTGACTCATCTCGTCCATGGCAGTGAAAAGATAGATGTAATTGGCAACCAATAAAAATGCTGCGTATACCAATCCGATTCGGAAAAGGCGGTAACGCATCGGGCGATCTTTAAAGAGGCGAACAATCACACCGTAGTCAGGCTCACGACCGGCGTATGCGTCTTTTGTGCCTTGAATGACCAAAAGCGTGCCAAATGGCATAAAAAGCGCCGCAAGAACCAGTCCGACAAAGGGTAAGGTTCCTAAAATGGACATCGTGAACACATAAAAAATGCAAATGCTCACCATGCCAAAAGGGGCTAGGCGAATAGCCTGAAGCCCCTGACGGATCCATTTAATCGGGGAAGAAAAGGAGGCGATGTGTCCCTGCATCTTAGAATCCGAAATTAATGAATTTAGGTGTCCCTAAGGTGTCTTTACTGTGACCGGGGGCGGAACTCGCGGGATATTCCGAACGGTTTTCAACGGAATACGGTAAGCGCGTTGAGCCCGGTGTCACAACATACTCGGTAATGCGGTTATTTTGATCACGAACCGTTTCAATTTGCGTGCGAGATCCAATGGGTTTTTCAACTCGGCCTTCTTCACGGTCTTTACGGGCTTTAGCGTAATCAGCGTCACTTGGTGCAAGGTCAGGATTGGCCTCGTAGCGTTGACTTTCACGAGCCAGCTTGTCGTAACCGCTCGGAGCGCGTTTCGGTTTTTGGGCGTTGTTATATGCTGCTTCGGCCGCTTGCTCTGAAATTTGAGGCGGTTGCATCGCCCCGTTTGTTTGTGCCGAAGCCACACCGGCTTGCGCTAACGCAAAACTTATGAGGGAAAGTAAAAATAAACTCTTGCGCATAATAAAACTCGCTCTGTTTGAGTTGCCCTTAACTTCTATTATAGGGACAGAAGTGAACGATTCTACAGAAAGATTGAAGGCTCTGATTGCCGAATTTGAAAACAGGTATGACATTTTCTCCCTTTGCCCAAAAAGATCAGCAAAATGTCGTTTTTGTACCAAGAAATTTGCTATTGTTTTGCACCTGATTAAGTGAGTTTTGTCCTAGCGAAAATGAAAACCGCTCTTTTAGTTGATGGATCCAATTATCTTTACCGTGCCTATCATGGCCTGCCTGATTTAAGAACGAGCGCTGGAGAACCGACCGGTGCGATCAAGGGCTTTGCCAACATGCTGCACATGATTCGCGAGATGGTTAAACCCGATTTTGCCGCTTGTATTTTCGATGCGCACGGTAAAACATTTCGTGATGATATTTACGCAGACTATAAGGCCAATCGTCCGCCGATGCCGGAGGATTTGGCTAGCCAGGTTGAACCGATTCACGAAATGATTAAGGCGCTTGGCTGGCCGTTATTGCAAGTGCCGGGCATTGAAGCCGACGATGTGATCGGAACGCTTGCCGCTCAAGCGCAAGCGGCGGGCATCAAAGTCTTTATCGCAACGGGTGACAAAGATATGAGCCAATTGGTCAATGATCAAGTGGTCATCATCAACACCATGACGCGACAGGTTCTGGATCCTGAAGGCGTTAAGGCTAAGTATGGGGTAAGCCCTGATCGCATTATTGACTATTTGTCGCTCATGGGCGATGCGGTTGACAATGTTCCGGGTATCTATAAGTGTGGTCCGAAAACGGCGGCTAAATGGATTAACGATTTCGGCAGTCTTGATGAGGTGATCGCGCGAGCCGGCGAAGTCAAAGGCAAAGCCGGCGAATACCTTCGTGAAGGGCTGCCGTTTTTGCCGACCGCGCGAGCGCTCGTTACCATTAAAACCGATGCGGATTTATCGGCATTTGTGCCAGAGGGCATTTCTTCTTTAAGTTTTACTGAAGAGAATCAGACCTTTTTGCAAAATTTCTATGCCCGTTGGGAAATGCAGCAAAGTAAGAAAAAGGTCGATCGTGAGGCCAAGGAGAAAAAGAAGGCGCAAAAGTCTGAAGAAATCTCTGAGACCTTGGATCTTTTTGCTTCAATTGCCCAAGAAGATACGAGCGTTGTCCCGCAAAAACTCACGACGGACACTTCAGTCATTGTGACCGAAGAGACGCTCGGAGAGGTCGTCGCTCAATTGACTCAAGTCGATCAACCGGTTGCGTTTGAAGTTTTCGCCGATAAAACCGATGGAATGCACGCTTGTGCTGTAGGTATCGGGCTGCGCGTGGGGCATAGCGCCTACTATTTACCGATAGCGCATCGGACTGGCGCGAATATCACGATTCAAACGTTAAAAACCTGGTTTGATAGCGCGGCACCTAAAGTGACTTGCGAAGCGAAGTTTGCCCGTCATGCGCTGACCAATGCCGGCTATTCGTTGGCAGCCAACACCAACGACATCACCTTATTAAGTTATGTGCTTGAAGCGCACATGAAGCACGATGTTGCCAACCTCGCTTTGCGTTGGTTAAAAGCCGATGTCGCGAGCCTCGAGGATCTTTTAGGCAAAGGCGCGAAAGCCCGCAAGGCAAGCGAAACAACGATCGAAGAGGCGGCCGCTTTCATGGCGCAGCGTACGCAAGCCATTGCCGACTTGTACACTGTCCTAGCCGAACGAGTTAACGCTGATGCGGGGCTAAAGACGATTTACGAAACGATTGAGTTGCCGACACAGGATGTTCTTTTCAAGACGGAACGCAATGGTGTCTTAATTGACTCCTTGCGGTTAAGTGCTCAAAGTGACGCGTTGGGTGACGAAATTGTTTTGATAGAAGAGCAATGCCGCAGCATGGTCGGGCATGATTTTAATTTGGCTAGCCCCAAGCAGCTCTCACACGTTTTGTTTGAGGAGCTTCAACTGCCGGTGCCCCCAAAAACGAAAAAAACGACGACGGGTGGCTACAGTACCGGTGAGGAGGTTCTACAACAGTTGGCGCTGGATTATCCGTTACCGAAAGCCATTTTGGAATTCCGTCGGTTAAGTAAACTCAAAAGCACCTACACGGATAAGTTGCCTTTGATGGTTTTTGGTAAAACCGGACGCGTGCATACAACTTTCGGTCAAACGACTGCCGTGACGGGGCGTTTGGCTTCCAGTGACCCGAACTTACAAAATATTCCGGTGCGCACTAAGGAAGGGCGGCAAGTGCGTGAAGCGTTTGTCGCGGAATCCGGAAAACAAATCATTTCGGCGGACTACTCACAAATTGAGCTTCGTATCATGGCGCATTTGTCAGGTGATGAGGGGCTATTGAGAGCGTTTCATGACGGACTGGATATTCACCGAGCGACTGCCGCGGAGGTTTTCGGCGTCACAGTGGATGAAGTCACGCCAGATCAACGCCGCATGGCTAAAGTGATTAACTTTGGTCTTATTTACGGGATGAGTGCCTTTGGGTTGGCGTCTAATTTAGGGATTGAGCCGCAGGCGGCGAAGGTTTATATCGATCGGTATTTCGCCCGTTACCCGAAGGTTAAAGCCTATATGGATGAAACGCGTGCTCTTGCGCACCGTCAAGGTTTTGTGCAAACAGCTTTCGGTCGCAGATTATGGTTACCCGATATTCAAAGTTCGCGCGCTCAGGTCCGGGCCGCCGCCGAACGGGCGGCCATTAACGCGCCGATGCAGGGAACGGCAGCTGATTTAATCAAAAAGGCCATGATTGCCGTTCAGGCTTGGCTTGAAACTGAAAAGCTCAAAAGCCTTCTGGTTCTTCAAGTGCACGATGAATTGGTTTTGGAAGTGCCCGATGAGGAAGTGAGTCGCGTTAAGGAAAAATTGCCCCAACTGATGCAAGGTGTGGCCACCTTGAAGGTCCCTCTTTTAGCTGAAGTTGGCGTTGGTGAAAGTTGGGAGTCGGCTCATTAGTGCGGAGCAGGCAGAAAAAGGAGGTGTTGAACAACTTAATCTCAACACCTCTTTTTCAGCCAACCGCTAATTACTCGCAAGCACCCGGTTTTTCCGGTTCGTATTGCACAAGTAACTCGCCCTTTTCATTCCAGAACATCAAACCTTGTTCGTTTTGTGTGACAAAACGAGTTTCTTGAAGAACTTTCAAAAGTTTCGCTTCCGTTTGCATGGCTTCGGGAGCGCACATCCGACGTGTGACAGCAGCGTCTTTAAACGTGAGCTTTTTCCCATCCAATTGATATTCGGTGTTAAAAAGGTTGCAACCTAAGTTACCAGAGACACGTTTAGCGTCCAAAAAGTCCATGACTGGGGGAAGGTTTTCGCAGTCAGCGGTTTTCTTGGGATCGGCAACAACGAGCTGCCAAGACGTTCCCTCGAGCTTTGAGACAGCTTTACCCGCCAGTTTGTCTTCAATACTGTTGCCGGAGCAAGCGGCCAGTGTCATCGTTGAAATTCCTAAAAGAGTGACTAAAAGTTTTTGCATGATAGAGATCCCAATGTGCATTAATCCTCGGCTAATGGTACGGATTTTTTGCTGTTTTTGTTAAAAAAAGGCCGGGATTTCGTCCCGGCCCTAACTCTCTCTCTTCTCTTGTTCCGGAGGACCAGCAGTGCTTGTCTCTCACGCCTTTAACTTTAAACATAGTGCTATCAAAAAGACGTGAACAATTGCTTGAGGAAGCAACGAAATGTTTCCGCGATGATTACGTAAAAGATATTTTTAATGAGAAAAATTTTATGAAACAATGAATTATCTTTTCCTGAAGAGATTTCACACACTAACATTTTGCAATAAATGTCTTTCAATGAAGAAACTTTGACGTTTTTGTGTTTTGAGGTTTTTCCTTAAAAGGGACTTTCGATGTAGACAAGCTTGTGGGTAGAATGAAAAAGTTCGCACTTTAATTCCGGAAAGACTTGCCGATTCAATACGATCGAGTCGAAAGGAGTTTCCCTATGAAACCACTCGTCAATGACAGCCGTTTGGAGAAAAAGCGTTGGGTTGTTTTTGTATTGGCTTGCTTTATCTTGATTTGCGCGGGGGCTAACTACGCTTGGAGTGTGTTTGCACAGCCTCTTGCGCAACATTTAAATGGTGAGATTGGCGATATCGCTTTTG
>URFF01000011.1 GCA_900546995.1 uncultured Sutterella sp. | reverse complement strand
GATGCGATTCGTGCTCTTGAAATTTGCAATAGTGTCAAAATGCAAGCGATACGCGCCGATTAGCTAAAAGAGGCTTTGCAGCGGTGCTACAATCGTCCGATTGATACGTTATTGAATATCGCTTATGAGCCACTATATTGGTCGATTCGCACCCTCCCCTACCGGTAAACTTCATGCGGGAAGTTTAGCCGCTGCTTTGGCAAGCTATTTAGATGCTCGAGCTCATAATGGAGAGTGGTTGATTCGCATTGAAGACATCGACACTTTCCGTTGCCACTCAGAGTTTAGCCACAGTATTCTCGAGATCTTAAATCGTCTTCACCTCTATTCTGATCGAGAGGTAATTTATCAAAGTCAACGCACAGAACGTTATCAAGAAGTATTTGAACATTTAATCAACTTAGGTCGATCATACGGTTGCTCTTGCTCAAGACGGGAAATTGATGAAACGGATGCACGTCTTGGTTTGCCTCATGGCTACTATCCGGGAACATGCCGCCACGGCGCCCAAGGCCCTGTTCGCAGTTATCGTTTCAGAACATCTTCCGAGCCGACAATCTTTGTGGATCGTCGATTGGGAAGTTATCAGCAAAACGTTGAGAAAACGGTAGGAGACTTTGTCATCAAGCGTGCTGACGGTCTTTTTGCCTATCAGTTAGCGGTAATCGTTGATGATCATGACCAAGGCGTAACCGATATTGTCCGAGGTGAGGATTTACTTGACAACACGCCCCGTCAGCTGCAGCTTTATGAAGCTTTAGACTGGCCAGTCCCAACCTATATGCATATTCCCCTTGTTTTGAATAACCGGCATGAAAAATTAAGTAAACAGGGCGGAGCTCGTCCGCTCACCGATGATTTACTTCAAGAGTGTGAACATGCATGGACACATTTAGGATTTACTCGAATTGGTGCGGATACGCTTGATGCCTTTTATAAGGTGGCGATTCCTCTTTGGAAAGCCCGCTGGTGCGAAGCCAGAAACTAAGGATCTTCTGGGGCGAAATTGCATTCGATTCAGATATGAAAAAAGCCCAGTATCGACTGAGCTTTTTTAGAAATCTTGGAGCGGGAAACGAGTCTCGAACTCGCGACCTCAACCTTGGCAAGGTTGCGCTCTACCAACTGAGCTATTCCCGCGACAGGATTGGTATTTTAAGGATAGTTTTTAAAATTGCAAATGTTTTTAGCCTTTTTTTGAAAATTTTCAGCAATTTTTCTCCCTCACACCTTTAGTCGAGCACCAACGAGAGCGCCAGCTGATACGACTGACTATTGACCAGCTCTTCCCAATTGGGAGAAAGTCCATTTGGCATCAAAGAGTTAACACGTCTTTCTCGATCTTGAGTATCGGTAAATGACAAATGAGCCAGCAATTCATCCGTTGCTTCGAAATCATTACAGATAATCAACATATCGCAACCGGCTTGAAGGGCAGCATGGGCTCGTTGCAAAACACTCCCTTGACTTACTGCCCCCTTCATAGAAAGGTCATCGCTGAAAACAACACCATTAAATTGGATCTTCTCTCGCAAAACAGTCTTTAACCAAAATGATGAAAAGCCGGCGGCATGTGCGTCAATTTGTGGATACAACACATGGGCAGCCATGACGGAATGCAATTTTTGACCGAGATCTCTATAAGGGACTATATCGCTCTCAAGAATCGCCTCTAAGGAACGGTCGTCAATCGGTAACTCTAAATGACTGTCGGCTTTGACCCAACCATGACCGGGAAAATGCTTTCCGCAATTACTCATCCCCGCTTGACGCATTCCATCAATCAATGAGCCGGCTAAGGCGGTTATTGCCTCCGGGTTTGAAGAAAAAGCCCGATGACCGATGATTGTGCTTCGAGAATAATCCACGTCCAAGCACGGTGCGAACGTCAAATCAACTCCACACGCTCTAAGTTCCGAAGCCATCACAAACCCAATCGCCTGAGCCTTTTGTAATGCAGCTTCCTTACTTTCAAGGTAGAGTTCTCCTAAAGAAGCCATTGGTGGTATTTGAGTAAATCCATCTCGAAAGCGCTGAACTCGTCCCCCTTCATGGTCAACTGCGATCAGTATTTCTGGTTTGAGCGAATGAATGCTGTCACACAATGATTTCAACTGCTCACGATTCTGATAGTTGCGAGTAAAAAGAATCACTATCCCGACAAGGGGATGCTTGATACGCCGCTTATCAGCGTCTGTTAATTGATAGCCTTCGATGTCAATCACTAATGGCCCAAACATACTTCGCTCCTTTGTTCAGCAACGGCAAACGCTGCCGCCACCGTTTTTTCATCGGTTATGGTGATATGAACAAAAATACCTTCGCGTTGAAGTCTTTCTTTGAGAGCATCGGAAAAAACCGCCATCGGCGCCCCACTTTGCGTGTGCATAATCGCCATGGCATGAAATGTCACGTCACCGCTAATTCCGGTACCAAGCGCCTTAGAAATCGCCTCTTTAACCGCCCAACGGGAAGCCAGAAACGACAAGCCCCTCTCTCGGCTTAAACCGAGACGCTTTTCATAAATTCTGATTTCAGAAGCAGTTAATAACCGTTGCACAAACCGATCGCCATATTTTTCAAGCGCCTCGGTCACTCGCTTCTGCTCAACCACATCACAACCGATTCCAACAATCATCACAAACCTCAACTTATGGAGTGCTTTACGCTCGTCTTAATTCCTGCAAAATTCGACGGGTATTTAACGGTCTGTCACCAGCATAATGAGTGATCATTTCCCTCAGAAGCTTCTTTGCAAAAGCTTGCGTCTCTTTTAAACGAAGGTCTCGTTGACGCAAACGATCGATCATCGCATGCTCGATTAGAATATGTCGCTCACTGAGAAGACGACGCTCATCGCAAGGTTTGAGTTCCTCGCCATCCCAATACCAATCCTCACCGGTATCGGGTAAGCCATAGCCTAACGATTCCAGTAAATCCAATTCGAATGTGCGCAAACCGACCTCGTGATTAGCATCCTGTTGCGCTAAATTTTTCAAGGTTTGAACGTAAGAGCCAAATAACCCTTCAAATGTCTCTTCTCTAGGTAACAACCGCACCAAAAGTTCATTGAGATAAAACCCGGAAAAAATCGCTTCGCCCTCAAGACTGAAAAAACCGCCCATCCATTGCGCACGACTTAAGGTTTTCACCTCATTTTGTCCGTAGTAACCGATTCTTAAAGGGGAAAACTCCGTCAATAACCCTCGAAAGTGACTTCCGGGGCGTTTAGCCCCTTTGGCAACGGCAAGAACCTTTCCGTGTTTTAACGTGAAAAATTCGACCAATAAGCTGGTTTCTTTCCAATTCCAGCTACGGATAACAAACGCCGCATCATCGGTGACACGGCGGTTGTTTTTTTCAATGGGAAGAACCTGCGACTTACTCATAACCTAACGATTTCAGAGCACGGGCGTCATCATTCCAGCCTTTTCTCACCCGAACCCAAACTTCCAGGTAGGTGCTCTTACCCAGCATATCGCTGATATCTTGACGAGCTAAGCGGGAAATTTCCCGCAATTTTTCGCCCTGTGCGCCGATCACAATTCCTTTATGAGCCTCACGCTCGACAATGAGCGTGGCAATGATTTCAGCGTGTTTATCATCTTCCTGCCACTTATCAATCGTGACGGCAATCCCATAAGGCAATTCATCGCCCAAAAGTCGGAAAGCCTTTTCACGGATAATCTCAGCGGCTAAAAAGCGCGGCGATTTATCGGTATAAATATCCGGATCGAAAAACGGCGGATTTTCCGGTAACAGCTTTTCAATTTCCGCCATCAAATCGTCCAATTGGCGAGCTTTTTCGGCCGAAACGGGAACAATCGCCGCAAAGGGGAATTTTTCCATGGATTGAGCCATTAACGGCAGCAAAGCGTCCCGTTGCTTGAGTAAATCGGTTTTATTAATAACCAAAATAACGTTTTTGGCATTTTTATCCAAAAGCTGAAGGACTTTTTCATCTTCAGGGCGCCAACCGTTACTCTCGATTAACATCACCACAACGTCTGTATCACTCAACGTCGAGCGAACGGATCGATTCATCCCGCGAATAAGCGCATTGCCATACTTCGTTTGAAAGCCCGGCGTATCCACAAACACAAACTGAGCATTGTTATTGGACACAACGCCTAAAACACGATTTCGCGTTGTCTGAGGCTTTTTGGAAGTGATACTGACCTTCTCACCGATCAAGGTATTGATCAAAGTGCTTTTGCCGACATTGGGACGACCCACAACGGCGATGTATCCACAACGAAATCCTTCTTTAACCATGTTGGTGTCCTCGTTTTTTGTCGAAATAGTCAATGGCCAATTCCAGAGCCTGTTTAGCCGCCATTTGTTCAGCTGTACGACGATTTTTCCCAGTCCCGCGAACCGCGATATTTAATTTCTTGATCCCGCACTCACATTCAAACGTTTGATCATGAGCGGCTCCGCGAATATCAATCACCGTATATTCGGGTAATCCAATATGATGAGCCTGCAAAAATTCCTGCAACTGTGTCTTGGAGTCTTTACCCATCCGTTCCGGGGTTAATTGCGAAAGCACCGGGTCATACAATCGTAAGATCACCGCCTTGGCGGCATCAAAACCGCTTTCGGTCATGATGGCCCCGAAAATCGCTTCCATGGCGTCCGATTGAATGGACGGACGGTGAGCGCCACCCGTTTTCATCTCGCCCTCACCCAACCGCAAGTGATCCGACAACACAATCCGATTGGCTATTTCAGCCAACGCATCCTGGCAGACCAAATTCGCTCGAACTCGCGAAAGCGACCCTTCATTGAAGTGAGAATCACGCAAGAAAAGCGCTTGGCCGATCACACAATTTAAAACAGAGTCACCTAAAAACTCTAATCGTTCGTTATTTTCCGCACCGAAGGAGCGATGGGTCACCGCACGCTGTAAAAGTTTTCGATTTTTAAAGGTATAGCCGATTTTCTGCTCAAGCGTTTCCAATGGCAACATATCGACAACCTCCTACTTGACTGAACCAATGCGGCCCAAATCTCCGAAATTCATCCAAATAAAGAACGTGCGACCGACAATGTCTTCCCTGGGAACAAATCCCCAGAAACGGCTGTCAGCTGAATTGTCACGGTTATCCCCCATGACAAAGTAATGTCCTTCGGGCACACGGCAGACCAAATCGCCCATGTTATACAAGCATTGATCCAATCCATTATGACCATTGACAGGGCGAGCCAAAGACGGCACATTGGGATTTTCCAAAATTTTGTGTGTGACTCCGTCCAGATTTTCATCGAATTGCTTCAATTCCGTGTAAGACTCATCATCGAAGAAAGTCCCATCCGCTTTCGTGTTTTGTATTTGACCGTTGATATAGAGTTTTTTATCAACAAAACGAATTTCGTCACCCGGCACGCCAATAACACGCTTGATGAAGTCAACGTTTTTATCAAGCGGGTATTTAAAGACAATGATGTCACCGCGCTTGGGATCTTCACCCCGAGTGATTTCAAAATTGAAGACCGGGAAACGAAGACCGTATTCGTATTTATTGACGGCAATAAAATCACCCACATGTAGTGTTGGCAGCATTGAACCCGACGGGATGCGGAAAGGCTCAATAATGAATGAGCGGAAAATAAACACGGCTAAAATCACAGGAAAAAGCCCCGCCGTATACTCGAGCCACAAGGGTTGCTTGGCGGTTCGGTTAAACAGACTTTGTCCTTCACCGATCACACTGATGACACCGCGGTCAATCGCATCGCGATTATCTTCATGAAATTTCTGTGCGCGCTCTTTAGCCAGAGCCAAACGCTTCGGAGCCCACAAAAACCTATCCAGGCACCAAAACACACCCGTTACTACCGTTAGTGCCAACAAAATGAATGAAAAGTTCATACCGATTCCCCCTTACTTTTCCTCAACTTGCAAAATAGCCAGGAAAGCTTCCTGAGGAATTTCAACCGAGCCGACCTGTTTCATACGTTTTTTACCGGCCTTTTGTTTTTCAAGCAATTTGCGCTTACGCGTAATATCGCCGCCATAGCACTTGGCAAGCACATTTTTCCGAAGTGCTTTGACGTTTTCACGAGCGATAATATTAGCGCCGATCGCCGCTTGAATAGCCACATCATACATTTGCCGCGGAATGAGCGAACGGAGTCGAGTCACGATTTCTCGACCGCGCGCAACCGAATTACTGCGGTGAATAATGCTCGACAAAGCATCGACGCGATCACCGTTAATCAGCATATCAACCTTGACGACATCAGCGGCACGGTACTCTTTGAACTCATAGTCCATGGACGCGTAACCACGTGTTAACGATTTGAGGCGATCAAAAAAGTCCAAAACAATTTCAGCCAAGGGTAAATCGTACGTCAAGTGAACTTGTCGACCATGATAGGCGAGGTTGGTTTGGATACCGCGCTTATCATTACAGAGCTTCATTACCGCACCAACGAATTCATTCGGCACGAAAATGGTCACCGTATCAATCGGTTCACGGATTTCAGCGATCTTATCAGGTGTCGGTAATTTGGACGGATTTTCAACCTGGATCAATTCACCGTCGGTTTTGAGCACTTCATAAACCACTGACGGCGCTGTGGTGATGAGATCCATGTTGAATTCACGCTCAAGACGCTCCTGCACGATATCCATGTGCAGTAAGCCCAAAAAGCCCGCTCGGAAACCAAAACCCAACGCTTGAGACACTTCGGGTTCGAATTGCAACGCCGCATCGTTTAACTGCAGTTTGGTGAGCGCATCTCGAAGCGCTTCATACTGATTGGATTCAACCGGATAAAGGCCCGCGAAAACCTGAGGTTTAACCTGTTTAAAACCCGGAAGCGGCGCAGAGGCCATCTTTGCGGCATGTGTGACGGTGTCACCGACGCGAGCGTCTTTGAGTTCTTTAATGCCGGCAATCACAAACCCCACTTCGCCTGCGGAAAGCTCGGCGCACTGTGTGGACTTCGGCGTGAATTTACCGACTTGCTCCACCAAGTGAGTTGCGCCGGTCCCCATCAGATAGATTTTATCCTTGGGCTTGATCTTACCGTTGACAACACGCACGAGCATCACGACGCCAACGTAATTATCAAACCAACTGTCAATCACCAATGCTTGAAGCGGGTCGGAGTCACTACCCTTGGGAGGTGGCACATCGCGAACGATTCGTTCAAGAATGTCTTCGACACCCATACCGGTTTTTGCCGAGCAGGGAATGGCATCGGTCGCGTCAATACCGATCACATCTTCAATTTCTTCAGCAGCGGCATCGGGATTGGCGCTATTGAGATCCATCTTATTGAGAACCGGAATGACCTCTACACCAAGCTCAATGGCGGTGTAGCAATTGGCCACCGTTTGCGCTTCAACACCCTGGGTTGCATCCACCACAAGTAGCGCTCCCTCGCAGGCGCTAAGCGAACGAGACACTTCATAGGAAAAGTCCACGTGCCCCGGCGTGTCAATCAGGTTTAATTCATAAATCTGACCGTCTTTGGCTTTATATTTGAGAGCCGCCGTCTGTGCTTTAATGGTGATGCCACGCTCTTTTTCCAAATCCATCGAATCAAGGACTTGGGCTTGCATCTCACGATCGGACAAGCCACCACAGCGTTGAATGAGGCGGTCTGCAAGAGTTGATTTACCGTGGTCGATATGAGCGATAATGGAAAAATTACGAATATTGTTCATAGGTTCCGGAAAAATCCTTTAGTCAAAATAAGGATCGGACCAATGGGAAAACCGGCTGCGACAAACTGCCTTTCCCTTTACTCCGAAAGTTGTCTGATTCTATCATGCCCGGGACGGCAACGCTTCGAAACCGATTGTTAACAAAAGAAATTTTTTGATCAAGCTTACTCTCAAAAGAGCGAATTTCACCTTCGTTCTTTTGAGAGTCTAGTCATAGTTGCTCAACGTGGATTCCTGCCCGACGCAAGAATTGAAGCCCGGTGTCATCCCGGTATTGCTCATGATAATAAACATGCGTAATACCGCACTTTTGAATTAACAAGGAACAATGAATGCAGGGACTGTGTGTAATAAAGATCGCAGCCCCTTTTGATGAGTAGCCGTTTTCGGCAAGCTTGGCAATAGCATTGAGCTCAGCGTGCTGCACTTCCGGTCGAGTCACAAGCTGGCCGTTGACTTCGTACTCGCAACAATTGTCATAACCCGTCGGCATTCCATTCCAACCGAAAGAGATAATGGAATGGTTTTTCACAATCACGCAACCGACCTTTAGCCGCCGCGCATAACTTCTTTGCGCGGCAATTTGAGCGATTTGCATGTACATCGCATTATCTTTTTTTTCATCCATGAGCGATTCTCCGATACGAACAAAGCCCGAGAATCGGGCTTTGTCAGATCATTAAGGCTTTTTAATTTTAATCTTCAACACGCTTGAAAATCAATGTGCCGTTGGTTCCGCCGAAACCGAAAGAGTTCTTCATGGCATAGCGGATCTTCATCGGGCGAGCCTCATTGGCGCAATAGTCCAAATCGCATTCCGGATCCAATTCAAAAATATTGATGGTCGGAGGCGAAACTTGATTTAGAAGTGCCAAAATGGTGAAGATGGCTTCAATGCCACCCGCGCCACCCAAAAGGTGACCGGTCATGGACTTGGTGGAATTCACCACCAAATGTTTGGCATGTTCACCAAACGCTTCTTTAATCGCCTTCGTTTCATTGACATCACCCACACCCGTCGAGGTTCCATGAGCGTTCAAATAGTCAATTTGATCCGGAGTGATGCCGGCGCGCTCTAACGCCATTTCCATGCAGCGCTTCGGACCATCCGTGTTTGGAGTCGTGATGTGGAACGCATCGCTCGAAAGGCCGTAACCCACCAACTCTGCGTAGATCTTCGCACCGCGAGCTTTGGCGTGTTCGTATTCTTCCAAAACCACGACGCCAGCACCTTCACCCATCACGAAACCGTCACGATCCTTGTCAAAAGGACGCGAGGCGTGAGCGGGATCGTCATTGCGACGGCTCAAGGCGTGAATATTGTCAAAACCGGCAACGCCAACCGGGCAAATCGAAGCATCGGCGCCGCCCGCGATCATCACATCCGCGTCTCCGCGGCGAATCATCCAGCTGGCTTCACCCATGGCATGAAGACCGGTTGAGCAAGCGGTGACGTGCGCAATATTCGGTCCCTTGAAACCAAACATGATCGACAATTGACCTGAAATCATATTGATGATCACACCCGGAATCATAAAGGGCGATACACGACGCGGACCACGCTCTAAAAGAACTTGCTTATTTTCGCAAATCATCGGCAAACCGCCGATACCGGAGCCCACTGCACAACCGAAACGCGTGAGATCTTCTTTTTCGAAATCAAAACCGGCATCACGGACGGCTTGAACACCGGCGGCCACCCCGTAGTGCAAGTGGCGATCATAGCGGCGAGCCTCCTTAGGAGACATATACTGAGCGATATCAAAATCTTTAACCTCGCCCGCGATTTGGCAGCCGAAATCGGATGCATCAAAGCGCGTGATCTTACCGATCCCGTTTTTACCTGCCAAAGCATTTTCCCAACTGGTCTTCACATCATTGCCAATCGGGCAAACCATACCGAGACCCGTCACAACAACACGACGCATTCTCCGTTACTCCTCTTTTTTATTCTCAAAAGAAACCCCGCCGGTCACACCTGCATAAATCAGGGCTACCAAGCGGGGCACGCCATCCGAAGATGGGGCTCAATTACTTAGCGTTGGCCTTGATGTAGTCGATCGCTTGTTGAACCGTACGCAACTTTTCTTGTTGATCGTCCGGGATTTCAATCTTGAAAGCGTCTTCCAAAGCCATCACCAACTCGACCGTATCCAAAGAGTCGGCACCGAGATCTTCAATGAAAGCAGATTCGTTCTTGATATCGGCTTCGTTGATGCTCAATTGTTCGGCGATAACCTTCTTGACACGTTGTTCGATGTCGTCCATTTGAAATGTCTCCTTGATAGAAAAACGATACGTATGTGTAATTTACGTGTAACTATACACATACAAATTTTCTTGCTATTTTATCAAAGCTTTTTTAAAAGCGATGTACCTAAATCAGACGATCATCCGTCCTATACCATATACATGCCACCGTTAATATGCAGCGTAACGCCTGTCACATAGGAGGCAGCGGGCGAAGCAAGGTATACAACCGCCTGAGCGATATCATCCGTTTGGCCGAGGCGACCGAGCGGAATTTGAGCGGCTAATTCAGCACGATGCTCTTCAGACAAAGCTTTCGTCATATCCGTGTCAATGAAACCCGGGGCCACGGCATTGACCGTAATATTGCGGCTAGCTAATTCACGAGCCAACGCACGGGTTAAACCGGCGACACCAGCTTTGGCGGCTGCGTAATTGGCTTGACCGGCATTACCCATTGAGCCGACGACACTCACGATATTAATGATTCGGCCATGACGGGCTTTCATCATGCCGCGCATCACAATGCGGCTCAAACGAAATGCCGGGGTCAAATTCGTGTCAATGACTTCCTGCCATTGTTCATCCTTCATACGCATGGCAAGACCATCACGCGTAATGCCGGCATTGTTAACCAAAATGGTCACGGCACCATACTTTTTGGCGACTTCAGCTAGTTGCGTTTCACTTTGTTCGGCATCGGTCACATTTAAGACAACACCCTCACCTTTTCCGCCCAAAGAAGCGATCTTTTCGGTAATCGCTTGAGCACCGGCTTCAGATGTAGCCGTACCGATCACGGTTGCACCGGCAGCTAACAAAGCCTGCATGATGGACGAGCCGATACCCCGTGACGCCCCGGTCACAAAAGCAATTTCGCCTGCCAATGCGTCTTGGGTAAATACATTACTCATGAAAAACTCCTTACTTTTAATCAATTAGAAACTTTTGAGCTCGTCATAAACGGCTTGTAGACTTTCTGCTGAGTTGATGTTACGAACCTGAATCGTCAGATCAATGCGCTTGATCAAACCGGCTAACACACGACCGGGACCGCATTCCACAATATGAGTCACCCCGATCGACTTGAAGTATTCAATGGTTTTCACCCATTGAACAGCGCCCGCCGCCTGTTGGGCAAGCGCAGTGCGAATTTCCTGCGGCGTGTGATGAATAGACACATCAATGTTGGCAACGACATCAATAGTAGGCGCTTGCATCGGAACCTCTTCGAGTCGAGACGCTAACGCAACACTCGCGGGTTTCATCATGGATGAATGGAAGGGTGCGGAAACAGGCAACATCAGCCCTCGCTTAGCCCCACTGGCTTTTGCGATCTCGCAGGCCTTTTGAACGGCGTCTTTTTCACCGGCGATTACAACCTGACCCGGTGAATTGAAGTTAACAGCCTCAACCACTCCAAATTCTGAAGCTTGACGGCAAACATCGAAAACGGCGTCATCGGATAAACCGATAATGGCAGCCATGCCGCCTACACCCACGGGGACTGCCTCTTGCATCACCTTGGCACGAAAGCGCACGAGTTGCACGGCATCATGAAGCGAAAAGACGCCGGCGGCAGTGAGTGCGGAATACTCACCGAGACTGTGACCAGCCATCACCTCAGGGCGAACACCGCCCATGGCAAGCCAAGCGTTGTACATCGCCACGCTGGCGGTTAGCAAGGCAGGCTGCGTGTTAACTGTTAAATTAAGATCTTCCGCGGGGCCCTCGTGAATCAAACCGGAAAGATTCTCAGACAAGGCACTGTCGGCCACCGCCAACGCTTCGCGAACCGAATCGTTTTCGGCAAAGCTATCCAACATACCGACCGTTTGGCTTCCTTGACCGGGGAAAACAAATGCTAACTTCATAAAACCTACCATTTAAGTAAAACGCTGCCCCAAGCCATACCGGCACCGACAGCCTGCATTAAAACAATATCGCCTTTTTTAATACGATCATGACGAGCGGCATTATCCAAGGCCAAGGGCACGGAAGCAGCCGACGTGTTGCCATGGTGATTGACCGTCACAATCATCTTCTCTTCTTCAATACCCAACCGCTGCGCAACCTTTTGCATGATGCGCAAATTGGCCTGATGCGGGACATAACAATCAATATCGGACACGGAAATACCGCCTGCCGTCAATACATCGTCGGCATTCTCACTCAGAACCGAGACTGCCGTACGAAACACCTGACGACCATCCATCCGAACAAAAGGATCGCCTGCGGCTTCACCACCGGACAAATGACCGGTGCAACCCAAAACGCTTTCATCCAATTGCCCGTCCGCACTGAGTTTAGCCGCCAAAATACCCGGCTCACTCGAAGCTTGGAGAATAACGGCCCCCGCGCCATCACCAAAAAGCACACAGGTAGAACGATCGTCCCAGTCCACAATGCGGCTCATGATGTCCGCGCCAACAACCAACGCCGTCTTATAAACTCCGGTACGAATCAGCGCATCAGCATTAGCCAGCGCATAGACAAATCCGGCGCAAACAGCCTGCAAATCAAAAGCTGCGCCTTTCGGGCAACCCAAACGCTTTTGCAATTGACAGGCTGTGCTTGGGAAAACCATATCCGGCGTTGTGGTCGCCACGATAATGAGATCGATATCTTCGGGCGCCAAACCACTATCCCAAAGAGCCGCACGAGCGGCACGCTCTGCCAACTGCGTCACGGTCAAGCCTTTTTCTGCTAAATACCGTTTTTCAATACCGGTTCTCGTACGAATCCATTCATCGCTGGTTTCAATGTGGCGAAGTGACAATTCGTGAGCCAAGTCATCATTGGTCGTTGCGCGTTCCGGTAAAGCCGAACCGGTCGCAACAATACGTGAATAAATTTGAGCCATGATGTTCCTTTTTTAAGTCCGTCTTATTTTAGGCAATTTTTTCAATGGAAAGTGTCACTAATTTTTTCAGCCAAAGGGATTAGCGCATTCTTTCCCCTATACTGATCGAAATCAATGACAAACTTTTGTGGAGAATGCCGTGAAAAAGCTCTATATCCTCATTGCGATTGGCGCCGGTTTGGCTCTAAGCGGTTGCAATAATGAATGGGATATCACTGACTCAACGTGCAGCATTTCGCACATCAACGAAGTCGCCCAGAAAGAAGGACTTGAAAAAGCCCGAGCGCTCACCGAAGCCTGCGTCAAAGGTGGCTATAAAGATCTCGCCGAACAAGTTGATAAAGCGCATGATGCTGCGAAAGATACCTACAACGATACAAAAGACGCAGTAACCGAAAAACTGCAAAACGCCCAAGACACCATCAACGAAAAATCGGAAGAATGGAAAGAAAAGGCTGAAAACATTAAGAAGGAAATTCAACGTTAAGTTAACCGGTTCATTCAACCGATTCGTTTAAGACACGGAAATTTGTTTTTCCGTGTCTTTTCTTTAGTGTGCCAACACTTCAAAGTCTTCTTTCTGAGAATTCCAAATTAACAGATGGCCGGCGTGCATGTCCCAATACAACGCGTGAACGGAGAGTTTTCCCGCTTTAACCGGTTCAGCGACCCAAGGATAAGAAAGCAAATTCTCCATTGAATACAAAACACCTGCCTCTTCACTGAGACGAAGCTTTTCTTTCTCACTGGCCTCGGGATTTTCTCTCACCACGTCTTCAACAACCGGGCAAGCTAAACTGACCCAACGAGCCACATATTGATCCGATGCCAACTTTTCAGGATTAAAAATTCCTTGAATACCACCGCAATTGGAGTGCCCCATGACAACAATGTCATGTATGGCAAGGTGCTTAACCGCGTATTCAATAGCCGCGACAACAGCGTCATACTCTCCTGCCTTGCTTTGTGGCGCAATGAGTGCCGCAATGCTTCTGACAACGAAAAGTTCGCCCGGTTTGCAACCTAAAAGAATGGCTGGATCCGTTCTGGAATCACAACAAGCAACAACCATCGTTTTAGGACTTTGCCCATGCGCCAATTGCTCAAAAAACTCTTTTTCCTTCAAAAAGTACTCTTCTCGGAAATAACGGAAACCGTGTACCAAATCATGAAAACGTGTCATAACTGCCGACCTAAAACACAAAAGAATCGGTTAATCATAACCCGAAAACATTGAGAGAATTAAGCAAATTTTCGAGCGAAACAATCAGGTCCACAAAAAGACACTTCAATAAACTAAATATCAAGAAGTTAACTCATCCAAAGAGGACAATTATGCAAACGTTGATGAAAAGCCTAGCTGTTGTTGCAATCGCCCTAAGCTCGAGCTTAGCCATGGCAGGCGATAAAGTTGAAGTAACGAAGGCTCCGATTGATACCGTCTTTGCCCAAGGCCCTGTTAATCCGTATGGAAAATTTTTCACCGGCACGTCCTATTTGACGATGCTTTCGGAAAATGATGCCACGTTTAACGCTCCGATCGGCAATGTAACCTTTGAACCGCGCACAAGAACGTTCTGGCACAAACATACCGGTGGTCAAATCCTTTTGGTGATTTCCGGAGAAGGTCGCTATCAGGAAAAAGGTAAGCCCGTGCAAATTATCAAGAAAGGCGATGTGGTTCGTATTGCACCGAATGTCGAACACTGGCATGGCGGCGGATTAACCACTTGGATGACTCACATTTCGGTTGAAACCAACGTCCCCAACAACAAATCGCAGTGGCTTGATCCGGTCACGGATGCAGAGTTTGAAGGTAAATGATTTCTAAAGCAAAGGGCAGCCGCATGGTTGCCCTTTTCTAAAAAATGAAAAAGGAATCCGCAATGGATTCCTTTTTTTAAATCGATCAACCTCAGACTGTCTGCCTATTGTCTTGTCTCCCACCGCAACGATTGCACATTGGCTGTGGGGTTAAAAGGCGTTGCCGGCGAAGGCGAATACAACGGGGCCTTCAGCTGAAGCAGATGTCAAGCGATCTTACTCACCCTTGACGTCGATCACCTTCTTACCACGGTAGAAGCCGTTCGGGCTGATGTGGTGACGAAGATGAACTTCACCGGTCTTCGGTTCAACAGCCGTAGCCGGGTTCGTCAAAAAGTCATGAGCACGGTGATTGCCGCGCTTGTTGGTCGATTTTTTATTTTGTTGGACTGCCATAGCAATACCCCACTATTGAAAAACGCAGAATTATACCCTAGATATACGCATTTTACCAATGCAAATAGCTAGGGCTTGGAAAAAGTCTGGCGATTATATCAGTTTTTTTGCTTTTCTTTCAACATTTCACGCAATTGCGCGAAAGGATTCGGTTTTTCGTCAATCGCCACTTCAAATTGCTCATCTTCGAGTACTTGTGGTGCCTCGCAATCATCATGCTGAGGAAAGCCCGGTAAAGAAAGGATGATTTCTTCTTGAACCCATTGGGCAATGTTCATGTGATCGCTACCCACCACGATTTCCCAGTCCTCGTCTTCGACCGGTACGGCATTGGCCTGTGCTTCATCCTTCACAAAAAGGAAAGGCACTTCACGATCGATATCAACGGCGACCGGTTTGGTGCAACGAACGCAATTCATAAAAACGGTTCCATGAATCGTCAACAATGCGCCAGGCAGTCCCTTATCCCCTTCAATGCCTTCGATATCAACGACAAAGGGTTCGGAAGCTTCTCCGGCGCTTAACAAAGAGGCGAGCTCCGGCATCGCTTCCAATTTCACCATCGTTTGGACATGTTGGCGATTTTTTGCCACCGAAAAAATGTCAATGTGTTCGAGTGCTTGATCGCTTTTTGACATGACCTCGTCTCCTTGTGTTAATCACTAACCGAAGGCCGCATTTTATCAAAGTGTTGACTTTTGCCTCGTTTTTTCTGAAAAATTTCTTCAAAGACTTTTGTTCCGCTATCATAGTCACATTTCACTTTTCTACTGATTGATATGACTGCTGAAGTTATTTTGGGCTCTAGCTCCCCTTATCGAAAAGAATTATTAAGTCGCTTGGGTATTCCCTTTGAGTGTATATCCCCTGAGGTTGATGAAACCCCGTTAGACGGTGAAAAACCGGCGGCGCTTTGCCAAAGGCTTGCTCGTCTTAAAGCGCAAGCGGTCCACGACATCAGACCCGAAGCGATTGTCATCGGCAGTGATCAAGTCGCGGTTTTAGGTGAAAGGATTCTCGGCAAACCCCATACCCATGAACGGGCTGTTGAACAATTAACGGCAATGCAAGGTCATCGAATTGACTTTTTGACCGCCCTTTGTGTCATTGATGCAAAAGGTCAATGCTACGAAGTCATGGTGCCCACGGAAGTTCACATGAAAGCGCTTTCGCCTGAAGCGATTGAATCGTATTTGTTGCGGGAAAAACCGTAAAACTGTGCGGGCTCGGCCAAGATTGAAACCCTGGGTATCGCTTTAATGGAGAGCGTTCGCTCTGACGATCCGACCTCCCTCATCGGGTTGCCGTTAATTGCAACGGTCAAACTTTTAGCCAAGGCCGGCTGCCCTGTGTTACCCGGGTTGGAGTGATTATGTCAGGTACCCTATATCTTTTACCCAATCGAATTGCCGAGCGCCCAGTTGAAGAGACTATTCCAACGCACACGTTGAATGTTTTAAGACGCACAGAATATTTTTTAGCGGAAAACGCTAAAAGCGCTCGCGCTTACCTCAAAGCCGCAGAGCATCCTCTACCCATTGCGTCTTTACACATTGAAGAAATCGGCCACCGTCCGGAAGTCAGCAAAATTGCCCAATGGCTCAAACCCCTCAGAGAGGGTCACGACATGGCGATTGTGAGCGAATCCGGTTGTCCGGGCATCGCTGATCCCGGCGCGGATATTGTTGCCTATGCCCAAGAACACGATATGACCGTCAAACCCTTGGTGGGGCCGTCATCCATCCTTCTTGCCCTAATGGCCAGCGGACTTAACGGACAAAATTTTCGGTTTTTAGGCTACCTGCCGATCAAAGAGCCTGCCAGAAGTGACGCTCTTTTGGATGCGCAACGAAAAAGCGCTGCCGGTGAAACTCAGATTTTTATTGAAACACCCTATCGCAACAGTGCTTTCTTGGCATTTCTTGCTCAAACGCTTCACCCTCAAACTCGTATCACAGTCGCCATGGATATTACGGGTGAGCATGAATTCATTAAAACAAAGACTGCGGCTGATTGGAAAAGCGATTTACCCGAATTGGAGAAATTGCCAACCATTTTTGCAATCTTAGGAACAACCGCGACACCTAAGCGCAGCCACAATTCAGAAAAAGCGGTCGCACAAAAAACTAAAAATACCTCTTCAAAGCGCTTTCATCGAACAGGTGATTTTTGGCGTAAGGCCTAGCTAGCAGAGGAACTCGGGGCGAACTTGAAAGCCGCCCCGAGGTATTTTTAATAATTCAGCAGTTCGTCCAAACCCAAGGCACTGGCCAATTGGGGGACATTGTCAACAACGGGAACTTTCCATTTTTTCAATTCTGATTTCGGGAAAGCCCCGTAACTCACGGCGACGGCCGCGCAACCGGCGTTTTTCGCCAACCATAAATCATGCTCGGTATCGCCGATCATGACCATCTGAGATATTTCAACGCCTGTCGCTTCACTAATCATTTGAATCATGAGCGGATTGGGTTTGCCGGCACTTTCATCGGCCGTCACAGTCACTTCAAATAAATCAGCGATACCGGTTTGAGCAAAGACCCGATCCAATCCTCGCCGACTTTTACCGGTGGCAATCGCAAGACGCAAGCCCGCCACCTTCATTTTTCTTAACAAATCCTCAAGCCCGGGGAAAACGCCAATGGTCTGCTCTTTGGCGATGTAGAAAGATCGATAGGCCTCTTCAAAAGCCTGATACTCTTCGAAACGAAAGCCGGGCTCAAGCGTCAAAATCGCTTTTCGCCAATCCAGTCCAATCACACTTCGTGCGGCTGACATGCCGGGATTGGGATAGCCGAGTTGCTCAAACGCATGACAAATCCCCGCAGCTATGGGTTCGGTCGTATCCATAATGGTGCCGTCCCAGTCAAAAACGAATAAATCGTACTTAGGTACCAACATGTTAGTGTTCCTTTCTGGCTCGTAAAGTCTTGATCAATTCATCGCATTCCCGCGGCAAAGGGGCTGAAATTTCCATCGCAGCGCCTGTCACCGGATGTTTAAACGACAGATGCGCGGCATGCAAAAACATTCGCTTAAAAGCAATCCTCAAACTTCCCCTGGCGATGGCTTTATTAGCTTCAAAGTCCCCGTACTTTTCATCGCCGACCAATGGATGACCGCAATACTGAGCGTGAACCCGAATTTGATGAGTACGGCCGGTTTTCAAATCCACATTGAGGTAGGAAACATCACCGAATCGCTCGATCAACTGAAAAATGGTGTGACTCGGTAAGCCTTTTTCTTCGTCAACTCGAACTCGACGCTCTCCTGAAGCCGTCACATATTTAAATAATGGGGCTTTCACGTGCTGCCGGTCATTGACCCAATCGCCAAGAACCAATGTGCGATACGACTTGTGAACTTCCCCTTCTCGCATCATTTCATGCAATCGCACCAAAGCTTTGCGGGTTTTAGCAAGAATCATCACGCCGCTCGTTTCCCGATCAAGGCGGTGAGCCAATTCCAGATAGGGCTGATTCGGTCGAGACGCCCGAACGCGTTCAATCAAGCCAAAGCTCACACCGGAGCCGCCATGAGCGGCTAAACCGGCAGGCTTATCAACGACGATAAGATGCTCATCTTCGTAAAGAATCGGCAAGGCCTCGTCATCAATCGGTCGCGCCTGAGCCGGTTTGGGTTGGGCGGAAACACGAATCGGTGGAATACGGAGTTCATCGCCCAGGCAAAGGCGAGTATCGACATTAACCCGCTTTTTATTAATACGGACTTCACCGGCGCGAACAATCCGGTAAATGTGGCTTTTCGGCACCCCTTTAGCAATTCTGAGTAAATAATTATCCAGTCGTTGCCCATCGGCATCGTGACCGATCCGCACCCATACCACGGCATCGGATCGAGCGGTGGCTTTCGATGAATCGACAAAAGAGGGGGAGTTCCCTAAATTTGACATAAAACTCTATATAATGTGGAGCTTGTCGGAGAAGACGCAAAAAGCGTGTGTTTTTTGCCTGCTCTGACGGTGAATCAACATGTGCATTGTAGCCATGTTTCGATTGAAAAGAATATTAACTGCGCCAACCTTTATGTTGAGCGTCAGTTTATTGTAAATCAGGCTGTCATTTCAACCCGAGTTGAGCATGACCGGTTGTCATGCGGTGAAATTTTGGGTTAAGCCCTGAATCAGCGGGCGGTGTCAGTCCAATAGTGGGTCGGTTTTAGTTAATTTGCCAAGCGATGACCGGATTAAAAGTTAACGACATCTTGGTAAACACGGACCGACGAAATTTTGTCGTTGTACGAAAATCCGTGGCCAGGCATGTCCCACCAACGTGTTTTGCCGATGCAAGGCACAGACTTGCCAATGTATTGAATTAAGTTGAATAGACCTTATGTGAGGGATTGAGCTCATAGATGCGAACCGCTAAACGGTTCGAATTCGTTCGTTTCGGTGCTCTCCCCAGTGCTTAAAGATTGAAAAGCGACACACGTCTAGAAGATATTGTCGGATTATTCCGAGAACAGCCATCAGTCGTGATTGAACCGACTCGGATGGTGCAAGTTGTATATAACCTAACCTCTGTGGTTTGGTGAGACGGTACGGATCGTTCGTTTTCAGCGACACGCCAGAGACGAGGCTGCCTGCGACAGTGGCTGCCCAACGGAGTGTTCAATGAAACGCATGTTATTTAATGCCACGCACGCCGAAGAGACGCGCGTTGGTATTGTTGACGGCCAAAAGCTGATCGATATTGATATCGAGACAGCCGGTCGTGAACAAAAAAAATCCAATATTTACAAAGGGATCATTACTCGGATCGAGCCGAGCCTTGAAGCGTGCTTTGTCGATTACGGCGAAGAGCGTCATGGATTCCTCCCCTTTAAAGAAGTTTCCCGCCAATATTTCAAGGAAGGCGTAGACGTTCGTTCTGCGACCATTCGTGACGCCCTCACCGAAGGTCAAGAACTCATTGTTCAAGTTGAAAAGGAAGAACGTGGCAACAAGGGTGCAGCGCTCACGACCTTTATTTCGCTTGCCGGCCGTTACCTCGTTTTGATGCCGAATAACCCCCGCGGCGGTGGAGTTTCCCGTCGCATTGAAGGCGAAGAACGTCAAGAGTTGCGCGAAACGATGGATCGTCTGCGCTTGCCTTCCGGCATGAGCTTAATTGCCCGCACGGCCGGCATCGGTCGCACGGTCGATGAGTTGCAATGGGACTTGAATTACTTATTGAAGCTTTGGGAAGCCATTTCGGATGCGGCCACTCCGCAGTACGAACTCACGGTTCAAAAAGACGGAAAATCCTTTACGAAGTATGTGACCGAATCAACCGGTCCTCGCGGAGAGACGCTTCGTCGCGCCAACCCCGCACCGTTTTTGATCGTCGAAGAAAGTAATCTCGTGATCCGAGCGATCCGCGATTATTTCCAACCGGAAATCGGTGAAATTTTGGTCGATACCGACGAGATTTACGATCAAGCCCGCCAATTCATGGCACACGTGATGCCCGATATGGTCGGTCGCGTTAAGCGCTATCGTGAAGATACGCCGCTATTTTCCCGCTTCCAAATTGAGCACCAAATTGAAACGGCTTATTCTCGTACCGTTCCCCTGCCCTCGGGCGGCGCCATCGTCATTGACCACACCGAAGCGCTCGTGGCCGTTGATGTGAACTCGGCTCGTGCCACGCGTGGTGCCGATATTGAAGAAACGGCTTTCCGCACGAATTGTGAAGCAGCCGATGAAGTCGCCCGCCAGATGCGTCTGAGAGACTTGGGTGGTCTCATTGTCATTGACTTCATTGACATGAATGACCCGAAGAATCAACGCGCTGTTGAGCAACGTCTGAAAGACGCCTTAAAGTATGACCGCGCACGCGTTCAAATGGCCAAAATCAGCCGCTTCGGTTTGATGGAGTTGTCACGCCAACGTTTGCGCCCGGCCTTAGCTGAAGGTAATCACGTCACCTGCCCGCGTTGTAACGGCGTCGGTGTGATTCGTGACACGGAAAGCTGCGCTTTGCAGATTCTTCGTATCCTTGAAGAAGAAGCGATGAAAGAAGGAACCGGTGCCGTTCACGCACAAGTGCCTGTTGATGTCGCGAGCTTCCTTTTGAATGAAAAACGCCACGACATCTCGCAAATTGAAGCGCGTCACCGTTTACCGATCGTCTTAATTCCCAATAAGTACCTGGAAACGCCGCACTATCATATTGAACGTTTGCGCTACGATGACGAACGCTTGGATGACGAAATCGCAAGCTACAAGCGAGCTGAGGACATTCAACCGGACGAAACCATGGTTGATCCTTATCGTGTGAAGAAACCGGAGGAAAAACCTGCCGCCAAACGCCAGGAACCGGTCATCCGTAACTTCATGCCTGAAGCGCCGGCGCCCGAACACAATGAAGCGGATCGCCTGCTTAACCAAAAGGCTGAAAAGAAAGCCGCTCGCGAAGAAGCGCAAAAGCGTGCCCAACAAGCCGCTCAACCGGGTCTTATCACCCGATTGATTAATTTCCTCTTCGGTAAGAAAGACGAAGAGACCGTTACGCCTTCTGACGAGAAAAAGCCGCGTGGTGAACGTCGTAGCCGCCGCAATCCCCGCGATCGCCGGGAAAAAGATCCGACTCGTCGTACGCGCCGTGAACGTCCGGCTCGTGAAAAAGATGACGAAAAGGTCACGACTGAACGCACTCAAGAACAAGTTACAACGGTAAAAGAACCGGCTGCTGAAACGAGTACGGATACCGCAGCACGCGAAACGACCAATACCCGTCGTCGTTCACGTCGCCGTACGCCTAAGGCTGAATCGGTTGATTTACTGCCGGCACCGGAAAGTAAAGTCGCCTTACCCAAACCGGAAGTGGCTCCTTCTGAAAAGGTCCAGGCTAGCGTGCAAGAAGAGCCGCAAAACGCGACAGAACAAAAGCCTGTTGTCGCCAATGTCGAAACCTCGGCTCCCCGCAACGATGATGACTTTAACTTTGCAACCGATGAATTACCTGGCGTCAGCACGCCTGTTCAAACGGAGCAAGAAACGGATACGCAAGCCGCACCGGAAGAAAGTCGTCGACCGAAACGTCGCCGTCGCACATCGGACGATTTCTCCTCTCACCGTCAACGGGGCATTCCGCCTGAAGTTGAGGCCGAGGAAATGAGTCGCGCACCGGCAATCTCTCGAGATGAACTGATGGGTGAGCCGGTTCGTAGCGAACCGCTTGATGAAAGTTTACTTTCTGCCAAACCGGTGACGGAACACTTAAACGTTGAAAGCCAAATCGCGAACTTACATCGTGAGACGGTCACGCGTCGCCCGCGCGCCGAAGAGCCTAAAGAAGACACGGTTCCGACGGTAACTGAAGAACAGACGACTGAAGAACAAACGGTGGAAATCGTCAAGGAAGCGGCCGCTTCCTCAACGGTGAACGACGCCTTAACTCAAGAGACGCCGACACAGACCGAATCGGTTTCTGAAGACGTCGTAGCCACACCGGTCGCATCGGACCTCGCTCAAGAAGTTAAGACCGAGGAAACACTTGAAGTGCACGAAACTCAAGAACCTCAAACGGCTGAAAATGCCATGGACCGTTTGACCGCCGGTCTTACGGAAGCATTGAAAGCGAAAGGACTTGAAGTCGTTCATACACGAGCCGAATTGATTGAACCGGTCGAATACCGTCCGGTGATCTACCCGGGACGTCCCCGCAAGGTTCTTCCGGTCATCGATGAAGGTCCGCTCATTCAAGTTCATACGAAAAAAGACTAAGCAATAGTGCTTGGTGAAAGGCATCTTTGGTGAGCCAAAGATGCCTTTTTTATCGTTTCTTAAGCGAATTACCCTACAGTCAGCGCTGACAAGAACTGAGGAAAACCCTAAACTGATTTCAATTTTTAAAGCGAAGAAGAATAAAAATGTTTGGAAT
Organism: uncultured Sutterella sp.; assembly: GCA_900546995.1. Classification (GTDB taxonomy): domain Bacteria; phylum Pseudomonadota; class Gammaproteobacteria; order Burkholderiales; family Burkholderiaceae_F; genus Aphodousia. The sequence continues at coordinate 12,697 of URFF01000011.1, read as the reverse complement.
CAGTCCGATAGCGATTACTTTTTGCGGTTACCTCTTATTGATGGTCCTGGTTGGATTCATTGCGTGGCATTACACGCGAGACTTCAATGATTATGTGCTTGGCGGCAGACGTTTAGGAGGGCTTGTCACGGCGCTTTCTGTCGGCGCAAGCGACATGAGCGGTTGGCTTCTGATGGGCTTGCCGGGTGCTGTTTTCTTATCCGGTATTTCAGAAAGCTGGCTGGCGATCGGTTTGTGCTGCGGCTCATTTGTTAATTGGAAAATCGTTGCCGCACGACTTCGCGTCTATACGGAACGCTGTAAAAACGCCTTAACGCTGCCAGACTATTTGAGCCATCGCTTTGACGATGACAAGCGCATTTTAAGCATCATCTGCGCCGCGGTGATTCTCATTTTCTTCACGATTTATTCAGCAAGCGGCATGGTCGCGGGCGCCCGACTTTTTGAGTCAACATTTAATCTGGATTATTCAACGGCCTTGTGGCTTGGCGCGGCTGCAACCATTTTATACGTGTTTGTCGGTGGCTTTTTAGCCGTTAGCTGGACCGATACCATCCAGGCTGCCATGATGTGCGTAGCGCTCGTTGCCACTCCCCTCGTCGTCATGAACGAATTAGGCGGTTTGACGAGCACTCTGGATCAGGTTCGAGCCATCGACGCGTCCATGCTCGACATGTTCAAAGGACAGACAATCATCGGTATTGCGTCATTGGTGGCTTGGGGACTCGGCTATTTTGGACAGCCGCATTTGCTCGTACGCTTTATGGCGACGAAATCCATCAAAGTGATTCCGACCGCTTGCCGCACATCGGTCATTTGGATGATTTTTTGCTTAGCTGGTGCCGTGAGCGTGGGCTTTTTCGGCTGTGCCTATTTCGCTCAGCATATTGAATCCGGCGCATCGGTACTTCACAACCCGGAATTGGTTTTCATCGTTCTCACGCAAGTGCTTTTTAATCCGTGGATTGCCGGCCTTTTGATGTCAGCCATTTTGGCAGCTGTGATGAGTACGCTTTCTTGCCAATTACTCGTTTGCTCCTCAACGCTTACTGAAGACTTCTATCGCGCCTTTTTGCGCCCCAATGCCAAAGCTCGCGAACTCATTTGGTTTGGTCGATTGATGGTCTTACTGGTTTCGTTCATCGCTATCCTCATTGCCATGGATCCCAACAGTAAAGTTCTTGGACTTGTGAGTTACGCTTGGGCTGGGTTCGGCGCCTCTTTCGGACCTGTGATTATTTTGAGTTTATGGTGGAAACGAATGACCAAACGAGGCGCATTAGCCGGTATGCTGACCGGTGCCGTCACCGTTATTGTTTGGAATACCTTCGGTTGGTTTGGTCTTTATGAAATCATCCCGGGATTCATTTTTGCGACGATCGCCATCGTCATCTTTTCGCTCGCGGGACCCAAACCCTCGCAAGCGATGCTCGATATCTTCCAAGAGGTTGAATCTGCGGTTAAAAGCGGTAGCGATTTAACGAGCAAAGTTCAATGATGCAACGTTAAGACAATTGAGCAAGAATGTTCTTCATTTGGGCCCATGGTTAACAATGGCACTGTGTTAAACTGTCGCTATATTTTTTGAATTAAACAGGTTACGCATGCCCAAATCCAACCGCACTGTTGAAGGCTTACTATCAATCATTGATAAAATCGCCAACTCAAAAACGCCTGATGAAAAAAAGTTTTGGGATCATCAATTCATTGAAAAGACCGAACAGGCTTACCGAACTTCGCGTAGCGACTTTGTCATTGATCTACTCCGACGGGTCGCAGAAAAAGACGACTTGCCGGAAGCCTTAATCAATGACGTTGTTCTTTTTCTCGAGTGTTGCGCGGCGTTTTACGATGATGGCAAGCGCAAGTACACGTTATGCCTCATTCCTTTCCTCGCCTCAAGCGCGTTTGGTTTGGCTTATGGTCAATTACCCGAAGAGGCGCTCAACGCCATTTATCGACGACTGAAAATGGCATTACCCTCTTCCTATGAGATAAGTGTCAACGCTGACATTCTCAATGCGGAGCATTTTGCCTTCGCGCCTTTTACGCTTTACACGAAAATCGGCCGTTGGGCAAAAGATGCAAAACCCGGCCTCTGTCGTTTCTACCCGAGCGATGAAACCGCCGAAGAAGCGGAAAATCTGGTTGCCGATATTCGAATTATCGCAACACTCATCAGTTGCCCGAGAGAATCGGATTTCTCCGGTTTTAATATTCCGGCCAAAGCGCAGCAGACTTTAAGACGGCATATTGCCTCCGATCTAAGACGAATCTTTAAAGATCACTTTCCGGCGACACGCTTTGAATTCTTGTTATCACAATCCATGGAATTTAAGCGTTATTTGAAAAAGGTGAACTTTAATGAAACAATTCTCGAGCCTTTTTTACTGCCGCCGGTTTTGACGCTCACAGAAGCCGGTAAAGCTTTCCGCCATTTTTCGCTTCGTGAAGCGCTTTTTAATTTACGTCAACTCTACAATCTGGATATTAAAGACTTACAAGTCGCTGTCGGCGCCTTTTATGAGTCGCCTTCCATCGGTAACCTCTCACTAATGGAATTTCGCGTGGGAATCAGCAAAAAAGGTGACTCTCACGGGATTGTTCAAGGGGTGGTGTGGCCGATCTTTTATGACGATCCCGACGAAGTGCTCGCTATTTTGGACCGTTCGTTAACTTGGTATGGTTTTGAACCGGATCAAGTGAGACTTCATTCCGAAACGCCTTATCCCCTTTCCGATGATGAAGATGAGGACTACAGTTTTCCGGCTTTTGACGGGAAACTTCATGAGCCGCAGCCGCCCGAATCCAATATTGCCGAAACGGCTCCCGGCTCATTGCGTTTAAACTAAATTCACCAGAGCCCGGCTTTCACGCAGGGCTCTTTCACAAATCGGTTCTCATTGCCCTGAATAGCTTGGATTCGCTTGGCTCGGCGGCATTCCCAAGCATTGACGGGGTACGTTTTATTCCAGGCTTGCATCAATTTTTCTTGAGAAGAGCTTAACCGGAAAGTTGGATACGCATCCTGCATGTATAGATGCGTGCGAGCGATCGCGCCTCTAGACGCTTCAGGCGGCTCGACTTGACGCCCCTCAATCTTCATCGGACAACTACCAAAATCACTTTTAGCACCGGGTAGCATTTGGAAACGATAGTTTTGCCGAGCGGCGTTGACCGCACCGATTGCCGGATAGAGGTTATACATATCGGCCTGCATGAAACGATACGTTTTATTGACTTTTTCAGCGCAGCGTCGACCTTTAAAAGACTGTCCTTTATTGTTGACGCACTTGGGATCACCCTCTCGCCACTCAACAAAAGCACGACCGAAATTTTCAGCCGCGACGACATGCTCCCACTCCACACGCTTTGCTCGATTTTTATGTTTTTCCGTCATGAATCCATCGGGCAAAGTCACATTCTTTTTAGCATCAAATTCTGCCTGGCAATAGAAAGTGACCCGATGGTCGTAATAAACGTCTTTTTCCAAATAGCGCTTGGCTTTATTGAAAGAGTCATTGGTTGTATTGCCGGCGGCAAAAACAGAACCGGCGATCAGCAAGCCGGTCAATGTTAAAACAAACTTTCGCATAGATACCACACAAAAAACGGCCCCGCACCGAACGCGAGGCCGAATTGGTTGAGAGAGAGTTGTTATTTTTTAAGCGTTGCGTTCAAAGACAATTTGACCATTGACCATCGTCATATCGACATGGGTGTTCAAAATGTCGTTGGGGTCAATTGTAAAGATATCTTGATCTAGCACAACGAGGTCGGCAACATAACCCGGTAAAAGGCGACCCTTTGTCTTTTCCTCAAAGGAGACGTATGCACTTTCCATCGTGTAGGCGTCGATCGCTTCATAGATATCCATGCATTCTTCAGGATGAAAGCCCCCCGCCGGCTCTCCGCGCAAATTCTGACGAGTCACCGCGCAGTAAATGTTCGGAAGCGGCGCCATGTCTTCGACCGGACTATCGGTACCGAAGCTCGTATGCACGCCTAAATCGACTAAAGTCTTGAAGGCGTAGCTTGTCGCGGCCAATTTCTTACCGACACGAGCTTCAACGATACCGGTGTCATAGTGCAAAAAGATCGGTTGCACAAGCGCCAAAATATCATTTTTGGTGAATCGTTCCAAAAGCGGGCGATCGGTAATCTGCACGTGGACGATGCCAAGACGCAAGGGATTTTTGCCATCCTTGCAAACCTTATCGTAGCTATCCAAAACCGATTCAATCGCCGCGTCGCCGATGGCGTGAATGGCCACACTGCATTCATTTTCCGTCGCAATCTGAACCAGGGTATCGAGTTCTTCTTGCGTCAAGGTCGCAATACCACGGGTATTGGGGTCATCCGCATAGGGCTCACGCATGTACGCCGTGCGAGCGCCGAGGCTACCGTCAACAAATAACTTCAAGGGGCCGATACGATTGAATTCATCACCGACGCCCGTCTTGTAGCCGGCCGCTAAAAATTCACGCAATCCTTCCGGATTCATGAAGTTAAATTGGTGATAAACACGAATGGAGCGGTTTTCCGCCAACACTTCATTAAACGCTTGAAGCGTTGAACGCCAATCCTTGCGACGCACATCACACGTTTGAACAGACGTCACACCGGTTTCATTGGCATGCTTAATCGCTGTTAAAAGCAAGCGCTTTTTAGCCGCCAAAGACCGTTCACTCATCAGGCAACGAACCTGATCTCGAGCGTTTTCACGGAAAACACCGGTCAATTCACCGTTTTCGCAGTCAATGGCGCCACCCGGCAATGGAACCGTTTCGGTGGTGACCCCGGCCATTTCCAAAGCCTTTGTGTTGCAGGTCAAAATATGACCGCAGGCCCGATCGAAAATAATCGGATACTCCGTTGAGATCTGGTCCAAATCGTGACGATTCAACAAACGGTGCTCATCGGTGAAATAGTCCTGGTTCCATCCCATACCGAGAATGACTTCGCCAGGTTGCAATTCATTGTCTTCGATGTATTGCCGTCCACGACGAATCACTTCCGCGATGCTCGTCACCCCTTGAAGATGAACGCTTGCCAACGCAATACCGGTATTGAATAAATGCTGATGCGAGTCGTTAAAGCCCGGGACAATCGTCCGACCGGCCGCATCATAGCAAGTGGCGTCACCGGCAAGGGCCTTAATTTCTTCATTCGTACCGACCGCTTCAATACGGCCTTGATCATTGATGAGCATCGCCTGTGCGAAGCGTTCGCGTTCAAGATAAATCTTTGCGTTATAAATCAGAGTCGACATAATGCGTCCAATCCTTATTGCTTATTTTGTTCAGCAACATAAGCTTCATGAGACTTGCGGAACATCACTTCATACAGCAGCAAGCCTAAGAGCGGAACCACGAAACCTAATACCACGGTAAACGGATCGTTGATGATGGTATTGGCAATCAAACCGATCATGATCGCACAGATCAACAAAATCGGAATCGGATAGAACCAAACCTTGTAAGGACGTTCCATCGTCGGATACTTGTGACGCAAAACGATCACTGAGAAGAACGTCATGCCGTGGAAAATCATGCCGCACAAAGCCACCAAACTCGTTAATTCACCCAAGGTACGCGACAGAATCAATACGATCGCCAAAGCGGCCGAAACCAATTGAGCATTCACCGGGGTCTTGTAGACCGGGTGAAGCTTTCCGAGCGGCTTAAAGAACGATCCGTCACGAGCCATTGCATAGGTCATACGCGGGAAAGCCAAAATGCAACCATTTAAGGAGCTGAAAATCGCAAGCACCATGGCGGCACCAACGATGATCATTCCGGCGTCACCAAAGAGCATATTGGCCGCTTCCGTACCCAAGTAATAATTGTCGGCTTCGATCATCGCGACGATCTTGTCATAAGGCACGACACGGAAGATCGAATAGTTAAACAACACGTACAAAATCGCCACACCCGTGATAGCCAAAATCAAAGACAAAGGAATGTTGCGCTTCGGATTCTTGATTTCTTCGGCGATGTTATTGAGGTTCGTCCAGCCTTCATAAGCCCAAAGCGTGGCAATCACCGCAAAACCGATCATTGACATGAGCGTGCCAAAGGAAGGCATTTCGCCGGGCATCATGAAGAGGTCAGGCGACTCGGTTCCGAAGAAAAGGCCGGCAAACAAAATCAAAAGAATCGGCAACAACTTCAAAATCATGAAGACGTTTTGAAGGCGGCTGCCTAACCCGACACCACGAATGTTAATGAAGGTCAATAACAAAACCGTGGCGACAGCAATCACCTTTTGCATCATCGGATCGATGGTCCACATGGAATTCAGTGCCGCCGCAAATGCCACTGCCAAAGCGGCAATGGAACCAGGGTTAGAGAGAGTGAAATTACCGAAACCGCACATAAAGGCGATTCGTTCACCATAGGCCTCGCGCAAGTAAACGTAGTAGCCGCCGGCACGCGGAATCATGGCACCTAATTCGGCAAAGCAGATGCCGCTCAAAAGCGTCACAATACCGCCGATTAACCAAACCAAAAGGGACAGCCCCGGGCTCATCCCCGCGCGCTGTAAAACGATGGCACCGATATAGAAGATGCCCGAGCCGATCATAATACCTGCTAAAACAGAAATACCACCGAAAAGCGTCACCTCACGGCGCATTTCGGTCTGCTCTGTCTGCAGATTATTCATGGCATTTGAAGTAGTCGTCATTGTTTTTTCCTAAACAAAATTTCAAACAAGAGAGTCAAAAAAAGTTGCATCTACCGATGCAACCTTCCTTTTGTCTCACGTGTCCAATGACGACGGGGCGTTTGCGATCGATAGCTCCTCCACCTCAGTAGCCTGAAGCAGGAGTCATGGAAATCTTTTTCCCATGCCCAACTGATTCGTCCCGCCGGACCAACCGTTTCGGCGAATCGACCTTTCACTGCCTTCATCGGGCGCCCCCTCTGACAGCTACTCTTTCTCTTCGCGCCTCTATCAACTTTGTTGAGAAATTTACACCTGAAAAAGCCGCTTTGTAAAGGGCATTTTCGTGAAAAAAGGGAATCGCACCCAACAAAATGCGATTCCCCTAGGCAAAATACACTAAAAAACGGGTATTAAGCTTCAGAAGATTTCACGTCAAACGTGAAATGATCTTCTTTGGCACTAACAACCACTGTGTCTTTCGGTTTCACCGAACCGTTTAACAACAAGCGAGACAAACCGTTTTCAATATGGTCCTGGATCGCGCGTTTGAGCGGACGAGCGCCAAAAAGCGGATCAAAGCCAACCTTGGCAATTTCGGCTAGCGCTGCGTCAGTAACTTCAAGCGTGATATCTTGAGCCTTCACGCGAGCGGCCAACTTCACCAATTGAATCTTGGCAATATCCTTGATCACGGATTCACCCAAAGCGTTAAAGACCACAATCTCATCGATACGGTTGATGAACTCGGGTCTAAAGTGCTGACGCACTTCCTGCATCACCGCTTCTTTCACTTCCTCTTGGGGATGGCCCACCAAATTTTGGATTTCGTGAGAGCCCAAGTTACTCGTCATAATGATGACCGTGTTCTTAAAGTCCACGGTGCGTCCTTGGCCATCGGTCATTCTGCCGTCATCCAAGACCTGCAAGAGGACATTGAAGACATCCGGATGCGCTTTTTCGACTTCATCGAGCAAAATCACGCTATACGGTTTACGGCGCACGGCTTCGGTGAGATAGCCGCCTTCTTCATAGCCGACATATCCCGGAGGCGCACCGATTAAACGAGCCACCGAGTGCTTTTCCATGAATTCGCTCATATCGATACGAATCATGGCATCTTCGGTATCAAAGAGGAACTGAGCCAACGCCTTCGTTAATTCCGTCTTACCCACACCGGTTGGTCCCAAAAAGAGGAACGAACCGTACGGGCGATTCAGATCCGACAGTCCAGCACGAGAACGCAAAATCGTGTCAACCACCGCCTTAACGGCTTCTTGCTGACCGACAACGCGTTTTTGTAAAGCGTCGCCCATATGCAATAACTTCTGACGCTCGCCTTCCATCATCTTGGAAACCGGAATGCCCGTCGCGCGGGAAACTACTTCGGCGATTTCTTCGGCGCCGACACTCGTACGAAGTAACTTCGGTTGATTGTCGCCACCGGCCTTCTTGGATTCTTCCTTACGCAGGCGTTCTTCCAATTTGGGTAAAACGCCATACTGAAGCTCAGCCAATTTCTCAAATTGTCCTTGACGGCGGTATTCCTCCATCTTGTGTTTGGTCTTATCGATATCGTCACGTACCGTCTTCGCTTCAAGCGCTTCGACCTTTTCTTTCTTCCAAACCTCTTCCAAATCAGCGTATTGCTTGGTTAGCGTTTCAATTTCGGCTTCAATCGCCTGCAACCGCTTGATGCTCGCTTCATCGGTTTCTTTTTTCATCGCTTCCCGTTCAATCTTTAATTGAATGAGCCGACGATCCAACTTATCGAGTTCTTCAGGCTTAGAATCGATCTCCATCTTGACGCGGGCCGCGGCCTCATCAATCAAGTCAATGGCCTTATCCGGTAAGAACCGATCAGTAATGTAGCGTTGAGACAATTCCGCAGCGGCGACAATAGCGGGGTCAGTGATTTCCACGCCATGGTGCGCTTCATACTTTTCCTGCAAGCCACGCAAAATCGCGATTGTGTCTTCCACACTCGGTTCATCGACCATCACTTTTTGGAAACGACGCTCCAAGGCAGCATCTTTTTCAACGTACTTGCGATATTCGTCTAGCGTTGTTGCGCCAATCACATGCAACTCACCGCGAGCCAAAGCAGGCTTTAACATGTTGCCCGCATCCATTGAGCCTTCGGTTTTACCGGCACCGACCACGGTGTGCAATTCATCGATAAAGAGAATGATCTGGCCGTTTGATTGTGTGACTTCTTTGAGTAACTTCTTAAGCCGCTCTTCAAACTCGCCGCGATACTTGGCGCCGGCAATAAGCCCAGCCATATCGAGGCTTAAAATGCGCTTATTGCGAAGCGTATCGGGAACTTCTCCGTTGACAATACGCTGAGCCAAACCTTCCACGACAGCCGTTTTGCCGACACCCGGTTCACCAATCAAAACCGGATTATTCTTTGTGCGGCGTTGCAAAATTTGCATAGCACGCCGAATTTCATCATCACGGCCAATCACCGGATCAAGCTTTCCCTCACGGGCTTTTTGCGTCAAATCAATCGTGTACTTTTTAAGGGCCTCGCGTTGATTTTCCGCATCGGGATTATCAGCCTTGTCGCCGCCACGCACTTCATTGACAGCGGCTTCCATCACACGGCGCGTTAAACCGCAGCGTTTAGCAATGCGGCCTGCCTCGCCCTGCTCTTCGCACAAGGCCAAAAGCGCCATATCCACAGAGATGTACTCATCGCCGCGAGACATGGCTTCTTTTTCCGTGAGATTCAGCCAATTGATCAAGTCTCGTCCGGCTTGAATATCACCACCGGTGCCACTGACTTTTGGCAAACGACGAACGGCGTCTTCCACTTCGCTCAACAGCTTCTGAACGTTGACACCAGCTCGTTGTAACAACGATTTGCTTGAACCGTCTTCATCATGCAAAAGGGCCGAAAGCAAATGCAGGTCTTCCATGATCTGATTGTCATTGGTTAAGGCCAAGCTTTGCGCATCAGCCAACGCTTGCTGGAACTTGGTTGTTAACTTGTCTTGTCTCATAGTCTCTAATCGTCCTTTTGCTCATCGCTTTCTTTAACGATGAGCGATTTGTTTTACTAGAGACTATATTGGGATGATTTAGATTAAATTCAAGAGATGAGAGAAATAAATTTATATTTACAAATCAATTGGTTAAAAGATATTTGTAACAATTTTCTCAAATTTGATTGACTGGTTGCCTTCTAGTTTCAACTGGCGGTTAAAGGTGGCCTCGAACTGTGAGAACCCCCAACACTAAAGCGAAAAAAGCGCCGCCAAAATGAATCGCGAAGTGCTCAAGCGAAGCAAGCCATTGGCCGGTAAGCATAAAGTGAAGGTTCTCCCCCAACACCGCCGTTAACGTCGACAAAGCTCCAAGGAAACCAGTGATAATAAAAAGCCTCACAGCCGGGCTAATATCCGGTCGAGTGGATAGCCACGCAAGCACTGCCCCCATTAAATAGGCGGCGATGAGATTGGAAAAAACGGTTCCAAGCGGCGAAGACAAAAACCATTGTGTTCCGTTGAAAATGTATGTTAACCCCCAACGGATTAACGCACCAATGGATGCACCCGTTGCTACACTGACAACAACTAGCCAAAGCGGACCGTCTTTTGTAATCATGATGAAAGAGTTTCAATGTAGAGAATAAAATAGCGTTGCGAATGATACTCTCACTTAAGTCAATCTCATCATCTTTATTTCGATATTGCTGATGATGAGAAAAGTCATCAGCTAAAACTAAAAAGTCATCTTTTAGACTCGAAAACTTTTCATAGTAAAATGTTAAGTTTCTCTCATGTGTGAACCTATATTAAATGGATAGTGTTTTATGACCAAATTTGCCCCCCCCTAATCATCCGAACAAAATACTTAGTAAAACATTGATTGCTTTATCTATAGCAACTTTGTTCTCTTCACAAACTTTTGCAAGCTCTATGTCTGAAGAAGGCATAGAGTACGAAGGCGAGAGCGACAATGTTTATGCCATTAATATCAGAGGTGAAAATCTTAGTGATTTGACTTCAATCACGGCTAAAGGCATCAGCTTTAAAGACATGAAAGAGAGATCGCCGGATGCTCGAGGCAATGGTGGAATAAAAATTCAATACAGTGAAGTTGTTGGCACACCAATTTCCAATATCACTGTTGAAAATATTGTTCAGGAATCCGTAGATCCCGAGGTCCTCGTTAATGAGATCCAGTACTACGGCGTTCGATTCAGCAATAATGACTTAATCGCAGCAAACCAAATCAGTGTTAATAACGTCACAGCTAAAGGTTCATTGGCAGGAGCTTTTGGCATCCTTAACCAGAGTACTGATTTATCTTACGATACGATCAAAATAAGCAACATTAATGGCTTGGGTGCTTACGGATTATTGGCATCCGCATCTAAACAATCGATGAGTCCAATAGTGGAAAATGAAGGGACGATTGAGATAAGCGAAATTCATGGACACAGTGTCAGAGGTGCTTGGTTTAAACAAAATTCAATAGGGAAAAAACTTGAAGTTTCTGGAGTTACATCGACAAAAGAATCGTTGGAGCAACTCTTTGGGAAAGAGCTTGCAAATGACATAAATCAAATGTTTGGCCCGGGGCAAGCAACTGGAGTTCAAATTGAACTTTCAGTTGATGAGAGTGTTGTAGAAAACGCGGTAACTTTTGATTCTATCGGTATTTCTGACATTCATTCGGAGTCCGGCGAAGCTTCCGGGATGAATATTTTCAGCGGGAACCTCATCAACAACAATTTACTTGTTGATACCGTATCAGGCAAGTCTTCGTATGGCTTAAACATAAACTATGACTCCTATAGTGAAGAGACCACTCAAACAAAAATAGTTACTATTCAGAACATCGGATCAGAAACTTCAAATGAGAGTGTGGCTGCTCAGATCGAAAGCAACCGATGGGAAGGTCAATCGGTTACGATTGACACAGTCACCGCGTCAAATCAGGGAGTCGCCACAGGTATAAAAAACCATGCGTATTCCGGTCACGATTATAAAGGCTCAATTGTTCAGGATTCGATTAAAGTTCGTAATGTAGTCGGCGGAGAGGCTTATGGTATCCATAACAGCGCTGAAATATCTGATTCAATAAGTTTCACTTCAAAGCAAATCAATGTTGATACAGTCACTGGAACAAAGGCTGCCTACGGTATCCACAACAACACAATGGCTAAGCTAAATGCTGATTTATTGACTGTCAAAAACATCAAAGCTGATTTTGCTGTTGCGCTTAACGCTGAAAATAACTCAAATGCTGAAATCGGTTCTGCCACAATTAATCCGTCTAATTGGACAGAGTACGCAGGCGGATACGCCGAAGATCCTTCCACGGTTGAATCAAATCTCAAATCTTTCGCAGTTCGCGCAGTCAGCGGCGCCAAGGTTCTCATTGCCAACACAAGCGGACAAACGGCTGATATCTTCGGCACTATTGTTGCAGGCCGCGGAACAACAGATGAAAATGCGATGGGCGCAAGCATCGAGATTGGTAGCAACGATAACACCGTCAATATTGTTGGTGATGTTTATGCTGGAAACGGTGGCGCCATTGAAATCACTCTCGGTAAAGATTCAGTCATGGAGGGTCAAGTCGATGACTACCATGAAGTCGATACGCTAGGAAGTGACGCGATTTTCCGTAACTCCGCATTTGTGACAGCTGATGGCACGGAACTACCCGTTACTCAATCCGGATCCGCGACCATCAACCTTAACGGCGGCTCTTGGTTTGCTCGTGGTCAAAACTTTGTTAAAAATGTGGCTTTTGGCACTGATGGCGGACGCATTGACCTGACCAAAAACACCAATTCCTCTGTGACGATTGAAAATATTTCAGGCAAGGGACAGTTTGACATGTCTCTTGGCGCCTACACCGAAGGCACTGAAGAGATCAAATCGGACATGCTCTATCTCAAAAATGTCGCCAAGGACAGCTCCTTTACCATCGCAGCCCAGCTTGCCGAGGGTGTCACTGTAAATGACCTTGCGGGGCTTCGTTTCGCCACTGTTGGCTCGGTTGCCGACGG
>URFF01000010.1 GCA_900546995.1 uncultured Sutterella sp. | reverse complement strand
GGCGGGTTATGGCTGGCATCATTGGGAAGGCGGTCCAAGGCACCACGCCAAACGATTGCCTCCCCATGCGAGACATGGCTACCATCACAGCGCCCGCACATTCGGCATGAATGAAGCGCAAGCTCAAGAATTTATGCGCGATGTCGCCGCCGTGATTCAGATCGGCCCCAAATTACAAAAAGCTTGGGATGCGATGCAGACCGCTTATGTGGATTTGGCAAAGTGTCGCTATGATCGTTGGGAAGCCATGCATCCGAATGCACGCATGACCGAGCAGGATTATTTGGCTGCACGCAGTGCGTTCATGAAACGTCATGCGGATGCCTTTGATCGCTACGTTAAAGCTCGTGCCGACTTGGTGAAGCAGCTTGATGAACATCAGCTTCGCGAGCTTGAAGAGGTGATGATGACTGGCAGTTTAGTGGGCAATGTTGGTCCCGATTGGCGCCCAGCGCCTCCTAAAGCTCCTCGTGCGGAAAAACCGACTCCGGCAGGGGATACCCCGGTTTAAGTACCTCTAAAGAGGGATGACGTATGAACGTCCTCCCTCTTGTCTTTACCAGAAAATGCTCTAATATAGGCCAGCGGGGCAGCAATTGCCTGAAAAAAGAGTTATTGGTTGGATTCTGAGCAGTATTACCGAGTTGTTTTTAACACTTCAAGAATTCTGTGCATTACAATGATTCTTATAAGTTTCAATCAGTTATAAATCATTTCCTTTTGGAAGATTGGGCGAAAATTATGTTTGATCAATTTACGACGGATCCTTATAGCTTTGACGATGTCACTTCTTCACCTATCACCCCAGTAACACCCTCATCCGATGTTTTGCGCTTAGGGCGTTTGTTGCCTTCATCAATTCACTTAGGTTGTGCGAGTTGGAACTTCCCCGGTTGGAAGGGCATTGTTTGGGGAGAAACAAGCGGAGTTGAAGATTTGACTAGGCGGGGCTTGGCCGCTTACGCAAAGCATCCCGTCCTGCGGGCTGTCGGAATTGATTGGTCGTTTTTTGGGACACTCAATGAAATGGCCTATGCGGCGATGGCTGCTCAGGTTGATGAAAAATTCCGTTTCTTGATTAAAGCACCTCAAAATGTCACGGATGCGGTCAAGCGCGATCCCAAGGGTCGCTTTCGTGCTTTGAATCAAGAGTTTTTGGACCTGCACTGTGCAATGCACGAATTTGTTTATCCGGTTATCAACGGTTTGGGTGACAATGCGGGTCCCTTGGTTTTCCAACTCTCTCCGATTCCTCGTCCTTTATTGCCGACACAAGCCGAGTGCTATAGCTACATTGACCGGATCGCCCAATTTTTCGCGGACTTGCCGAAAGAAGTGGAAGGTGTGACGCCGATTTATGCGGTTGAGGTTCGTACGTTGTCGATTTACACGAAGCGGCTATTGAATGCGCTGCGTCCGAGTGGCGTTCGTTTAGTGATCGGTGTTCACCCCTCCATGCCTGATGTCATTCGACAAACAGCCGCGTTGCGTTATTACGAAGATCCGGAAGCGGAAGGCGAAAATTGGCAAATGAAGGGACCGTTGGTGGTGCGTTGGTCTCTAAATCCGATCCAGCGTCACGGGGTTGCCAAGATGACATATGCGCCATTTAACCGTATCGTTCATCCGGATCCCGCCACGCGTGCCGGTCTTGTTCATTTGGTTACGCAAGCGCATCGTTGTGGTCAGCAAAGTTATGTCATCACAAATAACAAAGCAGAGGGCAGCGCGCCGCTCACAATGATTGAGTTGGCCCGTGAAATCACCCAGAAGTTAACAGCGGAAAAAAACGCTGATAGTGATCCGCGCCAGATCTGATGCAACTGATCGACATCACGCAACCCATTGATGAGGCAAGTCCTGTTTATCCGGGAGATGCCTCATTGTCTATAGAGCGTACGGCTTCGGAGCCGGCGATTGTCAGTGCTTTTAGGATGAGTCCCCATTTGGGAACTCACGTGGATGCCCCCTTGCACTTGCATCGAAAAGGGGACGCTTCGGCGATTGATTGCTCGCGCCTTCTGGGGCCGTGCCAAGTGGTTGGTATCAGTCGGTCAAGCGGGGCAATTTCCCCTGAAGATTTTCCTTGTATCACGGAAAAAAGGGTACTTATTCGAACCGGTTTTGTTGCAAGAGACGTTTGGGATAACGCGTTTGCGTATTTATCCACTGAAAGTGTTCAATGGTTGATTTCGCAGGGGGTTGACGTCATCGGCATCGATACGCCTAGTATTGATTCGGCCGATAGTCATCATCTGCCTAGCCATATTTGCGCTATTGACGCAGACATATTGATTTTGGAAAATCTCCGCTTAACAGAGGTCAGGCCCGCGATCTATCAATTAATTGCTTTGCCTTTGAAAATAAATGGACTGGAGGCGAGTCCCGTGCGGGCGGTATTACTCAAGAAGGAGTAGAGGAAATTGCCAAAAATTTTCATTAAGCCCTGCATGATTCGCTTCGCTCATTGCGATCCGGCAGGGATTGTGTTTCATCCGAATTTTTATGTGATGTTCAACGGCTTGGTTGAAGACTGGTTTCGTGAGGGACTCAATTTACCTTGGGAAAATATGTCTCAAACCAATGTGCTCATTCCGGTGGTATCTATTAAATCTGACTTTATGAAGCCCTTTCACATTGGCGATCAAGGCGAGATGCGACTATGGGTAAGTCATATCGGTAACAGCTCTTTTACCGTGGAGATTGAATTCTATAAAGGGGAGAATCTTCACGTCACCTGTAGCGAAACGATGGTTTGCATTGATCCTCAAACGCGCCGCTCAACCCCGATTCCCTCCGAGCTTCGAGAAAAAATGCAGTCCTATCTCACCGATCGTGTTGCCGGACAAACTCGTGAGTAGTTGAGTATTAAAGCCTTTTCTCAAATTGGCAATGGTTCAAAGTGCGTTGCGCAGGGATAAAGTCTTTGCGCAACGGTCTTTCGCGCTTCATTAAGATCACTGACATAAAACCGATCAAATCCTTTTTCCATTGAATCGGTTAAGAGGTTTTGATCCAGAAGACGATTTTTCAGGTAACGGCTCACCGCAGCACCGGGTTCCATGAGTTCAATGGGGTAGCCCATGGTTTCTTGGATGGCTTCGGCAAGGAAGGGATAATGGGTACACCCCAAAACAAGGGTATCAATGCCATCATCACGCATGGATCCCAGATATTGACTTAGCAGCGCTCGAGTCGAGGCTGTATTAAGTTCTCCTTTTTCCACACATTCCATCAAACCGGGACAGCCTTGAGAGTGAACGACACAGTCTTGTGCATAACGCGCCAGGAGCTCTTGGTATCGTGCTGATGCGATCGTTCGATCGGTGGCGATCACACCGATTCTGTGTTTTTGAGAATGTGAGATAGCAGGTTTAATAGCCGGCTCAACGCCGATAATAATGGCTTGGGGATTTTCTTCTCGAAGTGTTTGGGCTGCTTCGGCAGTTGCCGTGTTACAAGCGATGACGATGGCTTTGACCTTTTGTGTATTTAAAAGAAAATCCGTGATTTTGCGGGCTCTATTCAAAATATAGTCGTGGGTTTGGTCACCATAAGGGGCGTAACCGCAATCGGCAACATAGTAAAAATTTTCGTGAGGCAGTGTTTCTCGTGCTGCAAGCAAAATGGATAAACCACCCCAGCCGGAATCAAAAAAACCGATCGCTTGTGTCGATGACATGTTTGCCTCCTAATTCTGACGACGCTTTCTGGGTTGAGGACGCCATGCGCTAATCATCACCGCCCGGAGCCATTCTGATAGGCCTAATCGTTCGCCCGCCACCCAACCAATGATGCCTGCAAAAACAGGTTCCAATGAATAGATCAGTGTCGCCTTCAATGCCGATACGTATTTTAGTGCCCAACCGATGCCAAATTGAACAAAGGCCACGATACCTGCAAGAGCGCTGATGCAGGCTGCGAGCTCCCAGGTCCATTGGGTGGTTTGAACCGGTTCATGAAATAGTAACGTGCCGCAGGCCAACAAAGCGACAGTAATCATCTGGGTAAAACTCAAGTAAAGCGGTCTGCAACCCGAAGCGAAATGGCTGACTGTGAGAATTTCCACCGCACAAATCAAGGCACTCAAAATCGTGATCCATTCACCGATTTGACCGGAAAAATCCAAAGCAAAGGGGTTCGCGAATAAGGCCATGCCGCAAAAAGCCATCACTGTGGTTAAAACAATGGTTGAAGTGGGTTTTTGGCGCAAAAACAACCACTGTAAAAGCGGAACAAAGGCAATATAAAGACCAGTTAAGAACGCAGAGGTACTACTTGGAATGGACGCGAGTCCAATCGTTTGCAGGGTATAAACCCCGAAGATACAAAAACCGACGGCAATTCCAGCCTTCCACTCGTAAAACGAGATACGGTCAACGCGCCCTTTGATGAGAGCAAAAAGAATAATGCTTGCCAGAATGAATCGAAGGGCAACGACAGCCACGGGATCTGCCCAATGAAGGGCCGTCTGTAACGTGAGAAAGGTTGATCCCCAGAGTAGGGTGACGAGGATCAACAGCCATTGAGCATGAACGGAGCGGCTCATTTGCAGAGAACTCTTGGTGTATCGAGATTAGTCAAATTGCTCACTATCAGATAAATAACGCCATTGGCCAACCGGTAAGGCACCGAGACGAATGTTGCCGACGCGAACGCGTTTTAAGCGTAAGACTTTAAGGCCGACAGCTTCACACATTCGGCGAATTTGGCGTTTTTTGCCTTCTTTGAGAATAAAACGCAATTCGCTTTCATTGAGCCACTCAACTTTGGCCGGTAAAAGGGCCTCACCATCCAGTGAGAGTCCATGATTTAAAAGCGCCAACCCCTCTGGAGAAAGGGTGGGGGCTGAACCGTCAGTGTTAGCCACTCGAACGATATACTCTTTCTCAATGGAACTATTTTCTCCAATAATTTGTTTGGCGATTCGGCCGTCTTGAGTGAGCACCAAGAGTCCCACGGAGTCAATGTCCAGTCGCCCGGCGGGAACAAGGTGTTGTAAGTATGAGCGGCAAAATTGGACGGGAGTGTTATCTTGAGACCAGCGATTTTGTGGTGTGACGAGCACTTTCGCGGGTTCGTAACCGTCTTCGGCTTGGCCACTCACATAACCGACCGGCTTATTGATTAAAACGGTAACTAACCGGGCCTGTTCTGCGCGAGCCTTCGAGGAAATGCGGATGCGTTGTGTTGGGGTCACTTTTTCGCCCAACACAGCGATGTGATCGTCCACCTTAACCCAACCTTTTTCTATCCAGGCATCGGCTTGCCGGCGTGAGGCAATGCCTAAATCACTTAAGCGTTTTGATAAACGGATGAGGTTATCTGACATTGCCCCTCCAAAGATTAGGCAGCTGCGCGAGTTAAACGGTCTTGCACGGCATCCCAACGGTCACCAGTGGCCGGACGTTCAATGAGAATAAACTCTGCGCCGGCTTTATCGAGCTCATGCAAACGTGAATAAAGTGAATGCATGTAAGCCGCGGCATCATGATCGGCGGCAAACCATTTCACTACGTTCGATGGTGTGACCGACAATTTGTCGGCGGGAGCCATCACCGCGATTTTATGACCGGCATACTCTTTGAGCCCTTGTGCGATGTCATCGACAAGAATCACTTTAGTAACCGGTGCGTAATGACTTTTCAATGTTCCGGAAGCTCGTGGAGAGTTTTTTCCGCCATCAGGGATGGAACACCCTAAAGCCTCTTCCAGCATGTGACGGGTAATGGCACCGTGGCGCAAAATTTCAGGGCGTTCACCCGACAAATTGATGATTGTGGACTCAACGCCGACTTCACAGTCTCCGCCATCCAAAATAAGATCCACTTTACCCTTGGGTTTCTCTCCCAAATCATCGCGAACATGTTGGGCACACGTTGGGGAGATACGTCCAAAGGTATTGGCCGATGGCGCCGCAATGCCGCGATGGTGTTTGCCGGCAAAGGCCTTAATGAGTGCCACGGCCCAGGGATGGGACGGACAGCGCAATCCCACGCTATCTTGCCCGCCGGTGACCCAATCACCGACATGGTCGGCTTTTTTCAAAATCATTGTCAACGGGCCTGGCCAAAAGCGTCTGGCTAAAATATACGCACTTTGGGGAATGTCTTTGGCCCAATGATCGAGCGCCTCCTCTCCGGTGATGTGCACAATCAGCGGATGCGTCGTTGGACGATTTTTGGCTTCAAAAATTTTCTTAACTGCTTTTTCATCGTCGGCATTGCCGGCCAATCCGTAAACAGTTTCCGTTGGCATGGCTACCAATCCTGAACACTCCAGGACGTCGACAGCCGCACGGATCGCTCTTTCGTCAACAGGTACCATATTATTTCGGCTCCGGTAAACCTAAAATCCGAGCAACCATTTGTGCTCGTTGAAGGGCTTCTTCAAGCGTTTTTCCAACGCAGGTGATGTGTCCCATTTTCCTTGCGTGTCGAGCCTGCGCTTTTCCGTATAAATGCAATTTTGCACCCGGGACGGCCAACACCTTCTGCCAATCGGGTTCTTTGGGATTATCGTCTTCGTCAAACCACAAATCACCCAATAGATTGAGCATCACAGCCGGAGAGTGTTGGGTTGTATCGGCCAGCGGTTGGCCTGTCATGCAACGCAATTGTTGTTCAAATTGGTTACTCCAACAAGCGTCAATCGTGGCATGCCCCGAGTTGTGAGGACGTGGGGCCATTTCATTGGCAACAATTTCACCGTTTTGCAAAACGAAGAACTCAACGCAGAGGACTCCGACGTAGTGCAACGCATCAACAATGGCGGTGGCATACTCCCGAGCTTTTAGTGCCGTTTCTTCGGGGACTCGAGCCGGCATGACGGTAACTGCCAAGATACCGCGGCGGTGCAAGTTTTCGCAGACAGGGAAGGTGGCTGTTTGACCGTCTGCACCGCGTGCGACAATGACAGAGACTTCCCGATGCAGGTTAAGCCGCTTTTCTAAAATGCAATCCACTTCTTTGAGTTCAACAAAGGCTTTGTGTAAATCTTCTCGAGAATTTACCAACACTTGTCCTTTGCCGTCGTAGCCTAAACGTGCCGTTTTCAAGATGGCGGGAAAAAGTTCCTCGGGTGCCTTCTCGATATCGCTAGCTGTTAACACTGCAAAATGGGGGGCAACAGGGACTTTGGCCACGGATTCGATAAATTCTTTTTCCGCGTTTCGGTCTTGAGCAACGGCAACAGCCGATCCCGGAGGTGCGACAAAGACGTCTTGAGCTAAGCGATTTAGGGCTTGTGCCGGGACATTTTCAAACTCAGTACTGACAGCGCTCGTTGTTTGTGCGAGCTCGTCTAACCCGGCTTCACTCAAATAGGGTTGCGCAATATGCTTGAGAGAAACTTCGGCGGCGGGTGATCCGGCTCCCGGCTCCAAAACAGTGACGTGATAGCCCATGTAGGCCGCTTCAATGGCGAACATTCGTCCGAGTTGGCCGCCACCCATCATGCCAAGCGTATGGCCTGGATTAAGCGGCAAATGATCATGTTGCATGCTTGAAGACCTCAATTCATTAAAGGGGTAAAGCCATGTTGCGGGCTTTTTCGTTTTGTGCTTTGCGGAAAGCATCAATTTTTTCTTGCATTTCTAGGCATCCGGCTGCCGCAAGCATTTGTACGGCAAATAAAGCGGCATTGCCGGCACCGGCCTCTCCGATTGCAAATGTGGCAACTGGCACGCCTTTGGGCATCTGAACGATCGAAAGTAACGAGTCTTCGCCGCGTAAATAACGAGAAGGAATCGGAACACCTAAAACGGGGATGACGGTTTTGGCAGCTAACATGCCTGGTAAATGGGCAGCACCGCCGGCACCAGCGATAATCACTTTCAGGCCGCGCTCTCGAGCCGTTTCTGCATAGTGAAACATTTCGTCGGGCATGCGGTGTGCTGAAACAACCTGTGCTTCAAACGGAACATTGAATTGCTTAAGAATATCGCAGGCATTTTTCATGATATCCCAATCCGAATTGGATCCCATGACGACGCCGACTAAAGGAGTGTTTTGCATTTGTTGTTCCCTATTCGCCGAAAAGCGAAAGCAGAGTGAGAGTAAGAAAAAGCAACGAGAGCCGCTTCATTAGGGAAACGGCCCTCTGAATGAATTAACAAGCGTGAAAATTAGATAACATCACGATCGGCCAGACGACGGAGGGCCTCACGATATTTCTCGGAGGTCTTTTCAATGACATCTTCTGGTAAACGCGGAGACGGCGAGGTCTTATTCCACGGTTGAGTTTCAAGCCAATCGCGAATGTATTGCTTGTCGTAAGAAGGCGGAGACATGCCTTCATTGTATTGATCAGCAGGCCAGAAGCGAGAAGAGTCAGGCGTTAAAACCTCATCCATCAGGCGGACAGTTCCGTTTTCATCTTGGCCGAATTCAAACTTCGTATCCGCAATGATAATGCCTTTGGTTAAGGCATATTCGGCGGCACGTTGGTACAAAGCCAAGGAGTAGTCACGGATCTGACGGGCGATGTCTTCTCCGACCATTTCGCAAGCTTTTTCAAAGGAAATATTTTCGTCGTGCGTACCCACTTCGGCTTTGGCCGCAGGGGTGAAAATCGGTTGAGGTAATTTCTGGGCTTGTTTGAGACCAGCAGGCAATTGCACGCCGCAGACCTTGCCCGTGGCTTGATAATCTTTCCAACCGCCACCGATGATATAACCGCGAACCACGCATTCAATCGGAATCGGTTTGAGCTTCATGGCGACGACAGAACGTCCTTTGACTTGTTCGACTTCGTCGGCAGCCACTACTGTTGTGGGGTCAATGCCGGTTAAGTGGTTCGGGACAATCCCGTCAAGTTTTTCAAACCAGAAGTCCGTGAGCGCCTGTAAAACCATGCCTTTGTACGGAATCGGGTCTTCTAAAATCACGTCAAAAGCTGAAATTCGGTCCGTGGCGATAATCAACAATTTATCATCGCCGACTTCGTAACTATCACGGACCTTGCCGCGGTAGATACGCTTTAAGGAATGCAGCGAGGTATCAAGAATAGGCATAACCGTTTTATCCCCTCGAAAAGTAATGAGGCCGACCGGTTGGTCGACGGTGAATCTAAACAGGCTAATTGTAGCGGGTTTTTATTTGAGTGCTAGGCAAAAAACGCACAATAAAGGACACTGAACCAGACGATTAAACACAGGACGATCGTGAGTGTGACAGCGCAACTGCCCATATCCTTTGCTCGTTTGGAAAGCGGGTGAATTTCAGGTCCGATTCGGTCGACAACCGCTTCAACCGCTGAATTTAAAATTTCCACGATGAGTAGTAGAAGGTGCGCGCTCACAATCAACACCGCTTGCATTAAGGTAATGGGTAGTATGCATGCGATGATGACCGCAAGAATCAAGAGCCAAAACTCTTGCCGGAACGCTTCCTCGTGTCGATAAGCTGCTATAAAACCGTCTTTAGAGTATCCACAGGCATTAATCAGCCGTTGTAAACCACTCTTTCCTTTTAAATCGTTGGCGTCTTTAATTTCACTCATGATACGAAAAAAGGGGAACGGTTCAAACGGTTCCCCTTTTCAAGCGGGTTAAAAATTATAGAACGTTTTGCTTGAGTTCACCATTGCCGTAGCGCTTGGCCATCGTGAACAGATCCACGGGTTTGATACGAGCGCCTTGGCCTTCACAGCCAAATTCAAGATAACGTTTCTTGCACAATTCGTAAGCAGCCTTTCGGGCAGCCTTCAAGTATTCGCGCGGGTCAAATTTGGAGGGATTTTCCACCAAATAGCGACGAACAGCCGCAGTCATTGCCAAACGGATATCCGTATCGATATTGACTTTACGCACACCGTGCTTGATGGCTTCTTGAATTTCTTCAACAGGCACACCATAGGTTTCGCGCATATCACCGCCGAATTCACGGATTTCTGCCAGATATTCCTGAGGAACAGAAGAGGATCCGTGCATAACAAGGTGCGTATTGGGTAAGCGACGGTGAATTTCCTTAACTCGT
This sequence comes from uncultured Sutterella sp., assembly GCA_900546995.1. Lineage (GTDB taxonomy): Bacteria > Pseudomonadota > Gammaproteobacteria > Burkholderiales > Burkholderiaceae_F > Aphodousia. The sequence continues at coordinate 25,968 of URFF01000010.1, read as the reverse complement.
TCAATCGAGAGAATGTCACCGGTCGGTTTACGAGAGAACTTGTAAGCACCATGGCTTGTTCCGATTGCAATCGCCAAGGCATCCAACTGCGTTTGTTGAACAAAATCAGCAGCTTGATCCGGGTCGGTGAGCAATTGGTCACGGGTCATCTTGGCATCGGTTCCGTGACCGTCTTCCTTATCCCCCTTCATCGTTTCAAGCGATCCCAAGCAACCGAGTTCGCCTTCGACGCTCACGCCGATACAGTGAGCCATCTCAACGACACGACGGGTGACATCCACGTTGTATTCGTAGGTGGCAATGGTTTTTCCGTCGCCTTGCAAAGAACCGTCCATCATGACCGAGGTAAAGCCCATACGCATTGCACCTTGGCAGACGGCGGGGTTTTGGCCGTGATCTTGGTGCATGCAAACGGGTACGTCAGGGTAGGTTTCCACGGCTGCTTCAATGAGGCTTCTTAAGAAGAGTTCACCAGCATAGCGACGAGCACCGGCAGAAGCCTGCATGATGACGGGGGCTCCCACCTCTTGGGCGGCCGACATAATGGCTTGAGCCTGTTCGAGGTTGTTGACATTGAAAGCCGGGACGCCGTAACCGTTTTCTGCGGCGTGATCCAATAATTGGCGTAAAGATACAAGGGCCATGATTTACTGTCCTAGAGAATAAAAAGCTGATCTGACAATTGTAGCGAAAATACATTAAACGTACCGTTGCTTGCAAAGAAATCAGCCTTGCATAATAGAATCGTTCTTTTTCACCTGTGTTTTGATGCCACGTAAAATCGCCTCCGCGACTTTTTGCTGGTAGGCCGCCGTCTTCAACTTTCGTTCTTCTTGCGGATTGCTAATAAAAGCCGTTTCGACAAGAATGGAAGGAATGCCGGGAGCTTTTAATACCAAAAAGCCTGCTTGTTCAACTTGCTTGCGGTGTAACGTATTGATTTTGGCTAAATATTGTAGGACCGTATGCCCCCACTGTAAGCTGTAATCGATCTTCCATGAGGTAGCCATATCAACGAGGACGGATTGCAAACGGCGATCGACCTCTTGGAAATTAGCGCCACCAATCAAGTCCGCTTCATTTTGATTTTTCGCTAGCCACATGGCGGCAGAACTGGTCGCGCCACGCTCGGCTAAGGCATAAACGGACGTTCCTTTAGCTGAGGGCTTAGTCCAAGCATCAGCGTGAATGCTAACGAATAGATGCGCTTTGGCTTTTTGGGCAATCATCACCCGCTGACTCAGGCTTACAAAGTGATCGGATTTTCTTGTCATCACCACTTTCATGCCGCTTTCTTTCTTAATTAAACGCTCCAAGCGTTTTGCAATCGAGAGGGTGATGTGCTTTTCATAGGTTTTGGCTTTACCCACGGCCCCTGGGTCTTCACCACCGTGTCCTGCGTCAACCACAATGACCAAATCTCGCTTTTTGGCGGGCTTGCCAACTGTTTTGGGTTTTTGCGCCGACTTTGCACTGTCTTTGGCAGTAGTCGCGCTCGATTGAGAGGCGTTGGTTTTCGCAGGTGTCGTTTTAGTTGCGTTCGTCGATTTTTCGGCCTTGTCCGAAGCACTGCTTTTCTTGATGACTTCCTGCAAAGGATCTTTATTGTCCAAGTTGGCAATCACATCCGCAATGGCATCGCCCCCAGCGGGGTATACGTCAAAAATCAGACGATATTTATAGTTTGCAACGGGCTTTAAAGAGAAAACTTCCGGCCGAACTTCCTTTTTCAAGTCCATGACCAAGCGAACAATCTCCGGCGTGTATTGACCAATACGAACCGATTGAATAAACGGGTCGTTAGGCGAAACGTTGGAGATCATTTGCTGAAGCCGTTTTGTGAGCGTTAACCCTTCAATATCAACAACCAGACGATAAGGTTTGGGGGAACGAACCAAAAAATATTTAAATTTAATCGGCTTATCGTGCTCGAGCGTGACACGAGTGTATTCCGGAGCAGGCCACATGCGCACGTCCACCATTTCAGCAGCGTGAGCTGCTCGAATCGGTAGCACGCTCAATGCCAAGGTGCCCGTTGTGGTTGCAATCAATTGCCTGCGAGTCAGTGCCATGCTGAAATCACCTCATTTAAAACGTTTTGTCCGATTTCGGTATGACTTTCCAGTAAGAGAGACCGCCCGTCGTTTTCGACGGCTAGCGTTAGGGTGAGATCGGCCGACGGTAAACATGGTTCGGCTTTTTCACTCCACTCAACAAGCGTGATGTGCCCGGGGGCAAAATTTTCCCTAAATCCCGCATCGAGAAATTCCTCCGGCGTTTCGAATCGGTAAAAATCAAAGTGATATGCCTGTAGTTGATTTTCCAGAGGGTAGATTTCCAGTAGGGTAAAGGTTGGACTTTTAATCCGTCCGGCGACGCCAAGAGAGCGCAAAAAAGCCCGAACCGTTGCGGTTTTCCCGGCACCTAAATTGCCTTCCAAGCGAATGTTGAGTCCATGCTGTTGAATCGCTTGAGTTTGCGCTTGAACAGCTTGCGCGAGGCAAGCGCCCATTTTGTTCGTCGCTTCAATATCAGGGAGAAAAATTCGTGTTTTCGTCAATTCTTGTTGTACCGCTCAGAAATCGTTTCAAAATACTGTATCCAGTGCATCGGTTAATTGTAAGTTTAGGATACGGTTTTAGGGGGCGTGGGATGAAAATTTTTTGTTACTAAAGTACAAAAAAAGCCGATCTTTCGATCAGCTTAATTTTGGAGGCGTTGGTGGGAGCGCAGAGACTCGAACTCTGGACCGACGGATTAAGAGTCCGCTGCTCTACCAACTGAGCTACGCTCCCAAACCTGAACAAATTTTTGGTGGTGGGTCGTGAGAGACTCGAACTCTCGACCAACGGATTAAAAGTCCGCTGCTCTACCGACTGAGCTAACGACCCGTTCGCTATGCTTCCGGGCAAGCCCACTGGCAACGCGTCCAACCGAGGACGAAATTCTGCTCGATAAATCACCGTTTGTCAAATTTTTATGAAAATTTTTTTGTTTCGTCTGAACACAGGTGTTTTTCTGATAATTAAATAGAGTTCATCTTTTGATATTGATGTTAGGGTAAACGATAATAAAAATGACACAATAAAAGCTCGACAAATGATCTTTTATAGTGAATAATTCGAAGTGTGATGATTGTGAGTCGCCTGATAATAGAGTGATTCATAGATATTGATACATATTTTTAGAATTTATTTAAAAATATATTAGTTTGATAGTTTAAAACTAATTTTTGAAATTGAATAAGGATCTGTTATGGCCGAAAAGAAACAACTGCCGCGTGTGGAACGTGTCGAAGGCGAAGAACGCAAGAAAGCGTTAAGCGCTGCACTCGCTCAGATTGAAAAGCAATTTGGTAAAGGCTCGATCATGCGTATGGGCGACAAAGGCATGAACGAGGATATCGATGTGGTGTCCACCGGATCCTTGGGATTGGATTTGGCTTTGGGTGTCGGTGGTTTGCCCCGTGGTCGAATTGTGGAGATCTACGGACCGGAATCTTCCGGTAAGACCACTCTGGCTTTGCACGTCGTTGCTCAAATGCAGAAAACGGGTGGAACCTGTGCGTATATTGATGCGGAACATGCGTTGGATATTCAATATGCGCAGCGCCTTGGGGTTAATTTGGGCGAGTTGTTGATTTCGCAGCCGGATACCGGTGAACAAGCATTGGAAATTTGTGATGCGTTGGTTCGTTCAGGTTCCGTTGATATGATCGTGATCGACTCCGTGGCGGCATTGACGCCTCAGGCTGAAATTGAAGGCGAAATGGGCGAAGCGCTACCCGGCCTTCAAGCGCGATTGATGAGTCAAGCGCTGCGTAAGTTAACTTCGTCGATTAAGCGCACCAATACGTTGGTTGTGTTTATTAACCAAATTCGCATGAAGATCGGCGTCAGTTACGGTAGCCCGGAAACAACAACCGGTGGTAATGCGCTGAAGTTCTACAGCTCTGTTCGTTTGGATATTCGTCGCATTGGCGCGATTAAAAAGGGTGATGAAGTCATCGGTTCAGACACTAAAGTGAAGGTGGTGAAAAATAAAGTTGCGCCTCCCTTTAAGACAGCCCAGTTTGATATTCTCTACGGAGATGGCATCTCTCATGAGGGGGAAGTCATTGATATGGCGGTCGATTTAAATATCATGAGTAAATCGGGTGCTTGGTTTGGCTATCAGGGGCAAAAAATCGGACAAGGGCGAGACAATGCTCGCGAGTACTTAAAAGCTCATCCGGAGGTGATGGCCGAAATCGAAGATAAGATTCGTGAGCTCAAGGGTATCAAGGGTAAGGCAAAAGCTGCGGAGAATAAATCGGCGGTCGATGCTGCGCCTGAAGAGGCAAATCTCTTGTAATCCGATTTTAGGGCTCTTCGGAGCCCATTATTTTTTCGAGTGATCTGTGAGAGAATTTGATTATAACGAAGAGTCGCCCTCTGAGCGTCCACGTCGGCAAAAGCGACCGATCACATTAAAATCGCGAGCCATTCGCTATCTGGCACAACGGGAGTATTCTAGAAAAGAGCTTCGTCAGAAGTTACTACGAGCGCAAGGTGATGAGCCTAATGAGCGTGCGGTTGATGAGTTACTTGATGAGCTGGAAAAACGAAACTACTTATCCGATGAGCGTTTTGCCGGGACGCGCGCTCGCGTGCGAAGCTCAAAATTCGGTAACGCCCGTATTGCCTATGAATTGAAAATGCAAGGGGTGTCAGCCGAGCACATCGCTCAGGCTTTGTCCCCCTTAAAAGAGACGGAATTTGAACGAGCTCAAGCCCTATGGGTAAGACGCTTTGGGAGTGCACCGAAAGATTTCAAAGAACGCGCCAAGCAAATTCGTTATTTAAGTGCTCGGGGTTTTTCCATGGATGTCATTCGGCGTGTGATTGAGAGTGCCGGCGCCGACATTGAAGACTCTTTTAATTTTGAGTAGGTCGGCTTTTGCCGACCCACTTCAGACTAAGCAACGCCTTGGCGCTTTTGTGCCGATAGCAGAGTGTTATGTAAAAGCATGGCGATGGTCATGGGACCGACACCACCAGGAACAGGCGTAATCCACCCGGCCACCTCTTTAACAGCTTCGGTGTCAACGTCTCCGCAGAGCTTACCGTTTTCGTCACGATTGGTGCCCACATCAATGACAATGGCGCCTTCTTTCACCATATCCGCTTTCACAAACTTGGCTTTGCCAATGGCCGCGACCAACACATCGGCTTGTCGGGTGTAGTAGGCTAAATCCGGTGTGTGGCTGTGGGTCATCGTCACAGTGGCATTTTCCTGGAGCATCAGCATCGCCAGAGGCTTTCCCACGATATTGGAACGCCCCAAAATGACCGCATGCTTGCCTTCGAGCGAATAGCCGATATCATTTAGCAGTTCAATAATCCCCGCCGGTGTGCAAGGCTTAAATCCACCGCCCGTTGTGACTAATTTGCCAGTGTTATAGATATGAAAGCCGTCAACGTCTTTTTCAGGATGTATCGCTTCTAAAATCGGGCCAGATTGAATATGGGAAGGAAGCGGCAACTGCACCAAGATGCCATCAACCGTGGGATCTTCATTCAAGGAGCGAATGGCTTCCAAAAGATTGGCTTCCGAACACGTTTGAGGCAAACGCAATTCATAGGAAGTAATCCCCACTTCGTTACAAGCGCGGATTTTGTTTCGGATGTAGACCGCACTGGCCGGATTGTCGCCGACTTGGATGACAACGAGCTTGGGGGCACGAAGCAGTTGATTGACTTTTTCTTTGGTGTATTGGCGGATTTTCTGTGCAATTCGCTTGCCGTCAATGATTTGTGCAGTCATGATATACGCTAAAAATATAAAGAAAAGCCTGCGAGACTTTCCTCGCAGGCAACGATGATTTCACTTTAGTGACCTTGTCCGGCGGCACCGAGCACAACACGCATTAAGTCAGCGACAGTTCCGGAGTTGGTCTTATCCATAATCGAGGCGCGGTGAGCCTCAACCGTCTTGATGGAAATGCCCAAGTCATCGGCGATTTGCTTATTTAAGCGTCCGGCAACAATGCGTTCAAGGACTTGTTGTTCGCGCGGAGTCAATTTGGAGAGCATCGCCTCATTGAGCGATTGCCGTTCACTTTGCATCCGATTTTCACGGGCTTCATTGAGCAGTTTGGCGATCAACGGTAAAAGAATCTCGATTTTCACCGGTTTTTGTAGGAAATCAGCGGCGCCCTTTTTGAGCGCACTCACCGCAATCGGGACATCGCCATGGCCAGTTAAAAAGACAATGGGAATTGTTGCTTTACGGGCAATCAGGTGATCCTGAACTTCGGTGCCTGTCATGCCGCCCGGCATACGTTGATCAAGTAACAACACCGCAATCGCATTGGGATCGTACTTCGCAATGAAAGCTTCACCGCTTTCAAAGGCCTCCACACGATAGTCCTGAGATTCCAACAGTCGACGCATGGAGTCACGGACATCAGCGTCATCGTCAACGACATAAACCGTGCCTAAAGGCTCTTTTCGAATGTTGTCAAAATTAAATGCAGGATACGACATAAAAAATACCTTTTGACAGGTCTGAAAATCAAAACACAAAAAGTAATTTTAACCCGATTTCTCTTCTTTCGAGGGTAAGGTTAAAGTGAAAATGGTTCCGTGCCCGATATTGTCGGAAATTGTCAGTCGTCCATGGTGCAGTTCAACAATGGTGCGACAAATATTTAAACCCATTCCCATCCCGGCACTTTTCGTTGTAAAGAAAGGATCAAACAAATGGGCTTTGTTTTCATCAGGAATGCCGGTGCCGTTATCGGCCACTTCAAACACGACATGATGATCGGCAGAGTAATAAATGGTAAGGGATACTTCCGGTTTGCGGCCTTCGATACCGGAGCTCGCTTCAATGCCATTTTTAATCAGGTTTAGTAGGACCTGTTCGATCATGATTTCGTCGCACCAAACGGTGTGCACGTCCTGAGCGGTAAAGTATTCCACTTTTGCGTTGTATCGGCGAGCCTGAATGGTGGCGAGTTCTTTCACTTCATCGACAAGGTGCTTAATGTCAATGGCCTCCATTTTGGGTTCTGAACGTCTGGTAAAGGAGCGGATGCGACGAATAATGCCGGCGGCTCGCTCAGCCTGAGATTCAATTCGTGTGACCGAGTAGAACATTTCATGCTCTTCAGGGACCCCGGCTTTTTTCATCATGCTGGCAACAACATAGGCGTAGTTGGAAATGGCTGAAAGTGGTTGATTCAGTTCATGGGCGAGGGAACTGGCCATTTCACCCATCGTCACCAAACGGGAATTTAATTCTGAACGGGCTTGCTGCTCCACTAGCAGCATCTCATTTTTACGGCGTTCGGTAATATCCGACAAAATCTGCAATCGAACTTCCGTGCGGTCTGTCCATGTAATGGTTCTTTCATGGACTTCAAACCACAGATCCAATGCTTCATAGTAAAAGTCAGTTGTTCGGCGAGCCCCTTGCTGGATGAGCTGTTCATGAGCAAAGAGGTGTCCGTTACTGTTTTCTCCGAATAATTTATCGTATGAGGAGTTTGAAAAAAGCAGCATGTCGCTTTGCGGATCAACCACACTGATGGCATCTTGCATGGATTCCAAAACGCGGGTAAAACGCTCGTGGGCGGCTGTGACACGTTCTTGCGCTTTGCGGATTTCAGAGATGTCTGTGAGCGTCCAGAGCCACCCAAGTTGATTGCCTTCAACCGTAATCATGGGTGAAATACGAAGGAAAGCATAGAACTTGGTGCCATCGGCGCGAATCGGACAAAACTCATAACTAGCCGTTCGGATCTGTCCGTGGGTAATCGCATCGATAAGTTCCTGAAGTCTAAATCCCTCCTCTCCCTCGGGCCAGTAGGAGTAAGGAGGCATTTGCCCCACCAAATCAGCCGGGCTTCCCAGGCCCATAATATCGGTGAAAGTCTTGTTGGTGTAAATAATTCGACCGTTACGATCAGTCACTTGAAGTCCGGAAAGTTGGCTATCGGAGATGGTTTTTCTTAATGCAGTTTCCGCTCGCAGTGCCGTTTCGGTACTGTTTTGACGCCAGTTAAATCGGATTAGGCCTAAAAGCGCCACAATCAAGAAAATACCCAAAGCGCTGATAACCCAAAAAAGGGTGTTTTGTGAGATGAGTCCTTGAGCGTAGCTACTTACTTGTAACTTAAAGGTTGGCGGCAGAGGTGCCAGTGAGACGGTGTGAGAAATTGATCGCCGCTGAGAATCCGTTGCCGCGGCAACGATCGCTTTATCGTTAAAGAGCAGATTGACACGGAAGTCCGCATTTTGCCCGGTTTTTGTCGCCTCTCGAATGAGTTCCCAAAGCGATACACGTGAAATAATCATTAGGGCAGTGGTCTGCTGTCGGCGCAATGGGATCACAATATCAACGAAAGGTGAGCCACCCAAAGGTAATGCATACGGTTCGGAGAAGGAGACCGCACCCGTGCGCTTGGACCGTTTAATAGCTTCTGTTGTGTGGGCCCTTCGATACACTGTTCCAGCCGTAAGCGTTATATCGCCGAAGGGACCGGGAGAGGCAACGGAGGTACGCACAACATCGTTAGGATCCAGAATATTGATTTCAAGAATTTCCGATCGGTCTCGCATCAGTGTGCGCGCCTGACGTGTTAATGCGATCAAGTTGCCTTCAAATGGTCGTGTGTCGGAAATGGCACCGTTAAGTTGTGTGAGTCGATCCAAGTCAGACGTTAGCCGAATATTAAAGGCCTCCGCCCAAAGTTCAGTCGTTTGATGAAGTTGAACCAGTTGATTTTTCTTGTCTTCAGTGCGGATAAGGTTTCCCACAAAAAGTAGTGCGACAATCACGCAGATGAGCATGGTCCAAGTCATGATCACGCCCAACATACTTTGTCCCCGGAAGGGCTTGTCTCCCAGGATTTTGAAGGTTTCAACAGCGAAGATAGGGGAGGTGCTTTGCACGATGGTTCACACAGAATGGGAAATCAATCTTTACTTGTCGCGATGCTGGGCATTTTAATGCTCATCGACAAATAAGAATCTTAACAAAGAAGAGTCTCTTGAGGATTTCTTTTCTGTCGATTTTCAACCGTGTTGTATTGCAGAGAATACAATGAACTGCATTGTCAATTAGAATGGAGACTGAATTTATTTTATGGGGATCGGCATGGATCAAAAAGAATTGAAACGTTTGGTTGGTCGCGCTGCAGTGGCTTACGTTAAACCCGGCGAAATTTTGGGCGTGGGTACCGGTTCAACGGTGGATTGCTTCATCGACGCGCTCAAGGAAAGTGGAATTGATGTTCCAGCTTGTGTTTCCAGTAGCGTGCGTTCAACCAAAAAATTGCAAGACTATGGCTACCGTGTGGTTGATTTAAACGAGGTGGATCGCATCAGTGTTTATATCGACGGTGCCGATGAGATAGATTCGAGTTTCTCAATGATTAAAGGTGGCGGTGGGGCGCTCACTCGGGAAAAGATCGTTGCCTCGGTTTCCGATCGTTTTGTTTGTATCGCTGATGCATCTAAAAAAGTCGACGTGCTTGGGCAATTCCCGTTGCCGATCGAAGTGATCCCAATGGCGGTGAGGGCGGTTGCCGCCGAAATCAAGCGTCTGGGGGGAAAACCGGTTTTGAGAGATTTCACCACGGATAACGGCAATAAAATTCTTGACGTTCATGGTTGGAAAATTGAGGATGCCTGCGCTTGGGAAGAAAAATTGAACCAAATCGTGGGCGTTGTGACGGTCGGCCTTTTTGCGCATCGTGGAGCGGACGTTTTGTTGCTTGGCACCGAAGACGGTGTAAAAACCTTTGAACGATAAAGAAAAGCCACGGTGATCGATGTCCCGTGGCTTAATAGAGCGTCAAATCGCGGATCTTATTTCGGTGGCGTGTAGTTTGGAACGTTTTCAACACCGTCGCCGAAGAGGTATTTTTGCATTTGCTCAAGCAAGTGTTTACGGACTTTGGCGTCGGCCAAATTGAACTGGTACTCGTTTACCATCATGGTTTGTAGTTTGATCCATTCATCCCAGGCTTCTTTGGAGACGTTGTCATAAACTTTTTTGCCCAAAGGACCGGGTAAAGGGGCGTAGTCAAGGCCTTCAGCTTCTTTGCCAAGCTTGACGCAATGAACCATACGAGCCATAAAATGATCTCCCGAAAAAATATTAATGTCTGCATTGTAAAGAGTCCGTATGATTTTTTGTTTAGTTAACCTAAAGGATTGGTGTGCATATGGCTGGAAATTTGCGTGATCAATTGGCGGCGTTTCGCCAGACTCAGTTGCAGAAAAATCAAAAAGCGCCCGAGTTGAAAAAAGTCGCAAACGAATCCAAAAAAGAAGAAACTCAATCCAAAGGTCAAGAAGGGGATAATTCGTCATCGGGTAAAGAGTCTCCCAAAAAACTCTACCGTCCCAATTTATCATTAACGCCCGGTTTACCGGTGAGCGAACGCGGTAGCGAAATCATTAAAGCCATCCGAGCTCACCGAGTGCTGATTGTTTGCGGTGAAACCGGTTCGGGTAAAACTACGCAGCTACCCAAATTATGTCTTTTAGCGGGACGCGGTCGCCGAGGAATGATCGCTCACACTCAACCGCGTCGCATCGCGGCCAGTTCCATCGCCAAACGGTTAGCCGAGGAGACGCAAACCGAACTCGGCGAACTGGTGGGCTTTAAAGTTCGTTTTACGGATAAAACCAAGTCCAGTGCGCGCATTAAGTTGATGACCGATGGCATTTTATTGGCAGAAACACAGTCTGATCCGCTATTGCGAGCCTATGACACCATCATTATCGATGAAGCTCACGAAAGAAGTATCAACATTGATTTTCTACTGGGATATTTAAAGGCGTTACTGAAAAAACGCCCGGATCTTAAAGTCATCGTGACTTCAGCGACAATCGACACTGAGCGCTTTGCCAAACATTTTGCTGATGAAAAGGGACAACCCGCACCGATTTTGACGATTTCCGGTCGTACCTATCCGGTTGAAATTCGCTACCACCCCATTGAAGAAGCCGACGAAACGGATGATAAAAGTTTGATGGGCGCTATTTGCGATGCTTGCGATGAGCTGACACGCGAAGGTAGTGGCGATATCCTCGTATTTTTACCCGGAGAACGGGAAATCCGAGAAGCGGCAGAAGCGTTACGCTACAGCATGCCTTCGAGTACAGAAATTCTTCCGCTTTACGCAAGATTGTCCGCAGCCGAACAAGAGAAAGTTTTTAAAACAACGGATAACCGGCGCATCGTTCTTGCAACAAATGTGGCGGAAACCTCCATTACCGTGCCAGGTATTCACTATGTTGTGGATGCGGGCTTGGCTCGCGTGAAACGCTACTCGTATCGCAATAAGGTTGACCAGTTACAGATTGAACCGGTCAGTCAGGCTTCTGCCAACCAAAGAGCCGGTCGTTGCGGTCGTATCGCAAACGGTATTTGCATTCGGCTCTATAGCGAAGAGGATTTCGCGCGTCGCTCGGCCTTTACCGATCCGGAAATTATGCGGACGAATTTGGCGGCTGCGATTTTACGGATGAAATCGCTGAAATTGGGTGATGTTAGAAGTTTTCCCTTTGTTCAGGCGCCACCCAATCGAGCCATTGCCGACGGCGTTGGTTTATTGAAAGAGTTAAATGCCCTCGATGACAAAGAACGCTTAACGGACGTGGGACGTGCCTTGGCTCACTTACCGGTGGATCCCAAAGTGGCCCGAATGCTTCTTGCGGCTCAAGAAAACGGCGCTCTTTCGGAAGTGTTGATTATTGCAAGCGCTCTTTCCGTTCAGGATCCTCGTGAGCGACCGATTGATCGACAGGAGGCTGCCGATAACGTTCATCGTGCGATGGCTGATGATAAAAGTGATTTCTTAACATTTGTGAAGCTGTGGAATTATGTTGAAAAAGCCACTGCCAATAAAGAAAGCAATCGCAAACTGACTGAAGAATTTAAGCGCAAATTCCTCAGCCCTCGCCGACTTCGTGAGTGGAAAGATGTTTATAAGCAACTTAAAGAGATGAGTTTGGAGCTTGGCTGGAAGATCAACACTGAGCCCGCTAATTATGAGCAAGTTCACTTTTCTTTACTAACCGGTTTGTTGGGAAATTTGGGTTATAAAATCCCGGACGCAGAGCCTAAGTCTGCGCCATTTTTAGGGGCTCGCGGCATCAAGTTTTTCATTTGGCCGGGTTCTCCTCGAGTAAAAAAATGCGGTCGTTGGATTATGGCCGCAGAACTTGTGGAGACATCACGACTTTTTGCAAGGACTGTAGCAGATATTGACCCGCTCTGGGTTGAGCGGGCGGGTGCTCATCTAATCAAAAAGAGCTACTCAGAACCTCATTGGGAGAAAAAAGCCAACTGTGTGATGGCCCTTGAAAAGGGGACGCTTTACGGGTTGACGGTTTATGGGGGACGTAAAGTCTCTTATACGGACAAAGACCCGGGCTTGTGTCGTGAACTTTTTATTCGTCAGGCGCTTGTTGAGGGTGAGTTTGAATCACAAGCACCGTTTTTCAAACATAACCAGCAATTGGTTAGGGAAATTAAAAATCTGGAACATAAGGCGCGGCGTTTGGATGTCTTAGTCGATGATGAACTTATGGTGCAGTTTTACGACAGTCTTTTGCCGCAGGAGGCCACTAGTGGTGTGACCTTTGAGCAATGGCGTCGCAAAGCCGAAAAGGGTAATCCTAAGTTACTCTATCTCTCTCGAGATGAACTCATGAAGCATGAGGCATCGGGAATTACGACGCAGTATTTCCCGAAATCGGCGCATGCCAAGGGTGTTGACATGGCGCTTACTTATCACTTTGAGCCTGGCAGCCCTCGTGATGGCGTGACCATGGCGGTTCCGCTTTTTGGCCTTAATCTGATTGATGAGATCAAGGCACAGTGGTTAGTGCCCGGCATGCTTAAAGAGAAAGTGCAGTTGCTCGTGAAAAGTTTGCCTCAGCGCTATCGTCGTCATTGCGTGCCGCTCGAAAATTATGCGAAGGCCTTTGCCGCGCGGCATGAAAAATCATTTGGAGAAAAGCCGCTTTTGGAGGCTATTGTCGACGATATTGATGAACAATTTCAGATTAAACCGAAAGTTTCTGATTTTAAGCCTGAGCAACTGCCCGCCCACCTTTTTATGAACTATAAGGTGCTTGATGAGTATGGGCGGCAAATCGCGATGGGACGAAATCTCGCGGGATTAAAAAGCGAATTGGGGCAAGAAGCTCAGAAATCGTTCCAAGCAGTTGCCTCTGAAGATGCGAGTGTTTCTGCTGAACTGAGCGATGAAATTACGAGTTGGAACTTTGGGGAATTGCCCGAAATCATGGAAATTAAGCGAAAGAACATTTCTTTGATCGGGCATCCGGCACTTGTCGACCGAGGCGAAATGTGCACATTGGAAGTCTTTGATGATCCCGATGAAGCGGCTAAACAACACCGCAAAGGATTATTAAAGCTATTTAAATTGCAGCTTCGAGAGCAAATTAAATACCTCGAAAAAACATTGAAGTCATTGCAAACGGTTCAAATGCAGGCAAGTATGGTTCCGGCGTTGGCGCAAGCCTTCGATAGCTTTGAGTCGTTGCGCGAAGCGGTGATTGATTGTGCTTTAACACAAATTGCGCTTGTTGAGCCCTTGCCGATCAATGAGTCGCAATTTGAAGCCCGTCGCCAGGAGGCCAAGGGTAAACTGAACTTAATTGCTCAGGAAATCGCGCGGCTTCTTACTGAAATGGTTGAATTGGCAAGTCCCATACCTCGAAAACTAAAGAATTTCCCAGACAAGGCGGTGATCGAGGATGTTAATGCGCAAATGCAAGCGCTTTTTTCAAAGGGATTTTTGTCGCAAACCGCTTATTCCCATCTAACCCAGTATCCTCGTTATTTGCGGGCAATCGCATGGCGACTCGATAAGTGGCCTGATGATCGACAAAAGGACGCGGAAAAAATGAGGGACGTTAACCGCTTTTTGACGATGTACGAGCGGGCTGTTCGTTCACGAAAAGGCGTTGAAGACAGTCGTCTAGAAGAATTTCGTTGGATGATCGAAGAGTTGAGGGTTTCGCTTTTTGCTCAGAAACTTCGCACGCCGATGCCTGTTAGTGTCAAACGTCTCGATAAAGTATGGTCTTCCATGCAGTATTAGACACTTGAAATGTTACAAACGGGACTAACCTCTCGTCGGTTGCGAAGAATTTGTCGAATGCGGTGAAACACTTAAAAAAGGAAAGTCCCGTACAATACGGGCAGCAAAAATTTCGTTAAGGATTCGATACATGTACGATATGCCGATTAGGCCAGCATTCTGGAATATTCCGCTGTGGGCACAGGTGGGATTGTATGCACTGGGACTCATTGCAATGGCCGTGTGCATTTGGGGAATTTTCCACTGTGTCAAGCTTTGGAAAGCAGGAAGAAAAGAAGCGTTACCGGCAGAACGTAAATTGCGTCTGGAAGGTCTCTGGAGAGACGCGTTTATGCATCGGCGGCTATTGAAAACACCGAGTGGACTTATTCATTTTGCCATCTTTTGGGGCTTTCTCTTTTTATTTTTTGGCACAGCAACCGCTGTGTTGGACTGGGATATCGGGCACTATCTTTTTGATGCGCGTTTCCTTAAAGGGAATACCTATCTAGCCTATAAATTAATTTTGGACATTGCCGGCCTTGCCGCTTTTGTCGGATTGGTTGCTGCTGCTATTCGCCGCTTTGTGCTGCGTAAGGAAACGTTAGAGCGCTCATGGCGTTTTATTGGCATTTTAAGTTCATTGGCAGCCATTATTTTGACGGGATTTATTGTCGAGGGCCTTCGCCTAGCAGCCGAGGCGCCGGCTTGGGCTCACTTTTCTCCCGTTGGCAATTGTTTTGCCATGCTGTTTAATGAACTCTTTACACCCGAGCAATTGCATGGGGCGCACTTAACGTGGTGGATTGTTCACGCTGTGGCAGCTCTGTTGTTTGTCGCATTCATTCCCTTTACCTATTTTGGTCACATGTTTAAAGCGCCAACCAATATTTATTGGCGTAAGTTAAGCCCCAAGGGACGCATTGAGAAAATCAACGACATAGAAGAACAGGAAGAGTTCGGGGTTTCTCGTTTTGATCAATTTACGGATAAGCAACGATTGGACTTTGATGCCTGCACAGAGTGTGGCCGTTGTTCTGAAGTGTGTCCGGCCCGTCGCGCGGGTAGCCCTTTGGATCCCAAGGCGTTAGTGATGCAACTGAAGGCTCGTTTGCATAATCCCAATGATGATCGCGATCTCGTTGGTGGCATCATCAGTAAGGAGGCTCTTTGGAGTTGCACAACGTGCGGCGCTTGTGTGCAAGCTTGCCCAGCTCGTTTGGACTTACCCCGAACCATTGTAGACATGCGCAGACATCTTGCGCTTGAAGAAGGCGATTTTCCGCCTGGGTTGGCAAAGGCCTTACAAAATACTCAAACAGTCGGAAATCCCTGGGGCATGGATCCTGCCAGTCGACTGGATTGGGGCAAAGATTTGAATTTACCGATAGCCAAGGAAGGCGAACCAGTTGATTATCTCTACTGGGTGGGGTGCTCGGCTTCGTACGATCGACGTGCTCAAAAAATAGCCCGTTCCATGGTGAAAATTCTGCGAGCGGCCGGTGTTTCTTTCGCCATTATGCAAGAGGAACGCTGCCATGGAGATTTTGCTCGCCGCAGTGGTGAAGAGTACACCTATCAACTTGCGGCAATGGAAAACATTGAGAATTTACACAAGTATCAATTTAAACGGATTTTGGCGCATTGCCCGCATTGCTTTAACACACTAAAGAATGAGTACCCTCAGTTTGAAGGTGGGCAATTTACAGTGGTTAGCCACACGCAATTGATTCTTGAGTTAATTCAAAGTGGTCGAATTAAACCGAAATTGGCCCAGCCGGAAAAGATTGTTTTCCATGATCCGTGCTACATGGCAAGGTACAACAATAGTGTTGGAACGCCTCGCAAAATCTTTGATTCGATTGAGGGGTTGAGCCGAGTTGAATCAATTGAACGGGGTAAGACCGCGATGTGCTGCGGAGCGGGTGGCGGTCAGATGTGGATGGAAAGTACCACTAAAAAGATTAACTTCATCCGTTTAACCGATTTGCGCAAATCGGCTTCTACCGTGGCTGTAGCCTGCCCTCATTGCTTGACAATGTTTGAGACCGCAATGGTTGGGGATAAGGTACTCAACGGCATGGAAATCGAAGAGTTATCAGAAATTGTGGCCAGGGGCTTGGAAGATTAACGTGTTTACGAACTTCAAACAGTTTTTAACTTATGGTGGAATCGGTGTGATTAATACGGCGATTCACTGGGGAGCGTTTGCCGTTTTCTATTCTTGGTGCATGTTCTCTCAAAGTAGTTCGAATCTCTTGGGCTTTTTAATCGCTGTCACTTTTTCCTATGTGATGAATGCGACTTTTACGTTTAAAAAGAAGCAGAACATCGTCGGATATATCAAGATGGTGATCGTGATGGCCTCTATCTCATGGGGGATTGGATGGTGTGCTGATCAAAGCGCATGGCACCCCCTTTTGACGCTGATTTTGTCATCCGGTACCAGTTTGGTATTGGGCTTTTTACTGAGTAAGTTTTTGGTTTTTCGATAGTTTGGTTTCTGTCTTAAACACATACAAAATCGGCAATGGTTCAATGATTAACCATTGCCGTATGTGCTTTCTAAGTGGCTAATTTAGGACTGAGTATCGTCTTTCTTTTCTTTGCGGCGGAAAGAGCCCGACACCATTTCAAATTTGAATAAACGACATTCCAGCGGCCCGTTGAAAATCACAATTTTTCTCGATTCAGACAGACGCATCTGTTGCGGAAGCTTTCTATCGCTAGTTAGCATCCAGGCTGTCCAACCCGAAAATTGTCGTTTAAGGTTATCGGCGACATTTTTCATCATCGACGCGACTGAGGCGCTTTTCGGGTTGGATTGCTCGCCATAAGGAGGATTGGTAACAATCATGCCGCTTTGTGCTTGGGGTGTGACCTCACGTGCATCACAGCGTGTAAATGTTAATCGTTCGTCTTCTAAAAGTTTGGAAAGACCAGCACGCTCAGCGTTGCTTCGTGCTTTTTCCACGACAATCGATGAAATATCGCTTGCGGCAATCTTGACCTTTGCACTCATGTTGATCGCTGCCTGTGCGTCTTCTTTCAGCTCTTCCCAGAGATCAAGATCAAACATTTTGAGTTTTTCAAAAGCGAACGAACGGTTTAAGCCAGGAGCCATGTGGCAGGCGATTTGCGCTGCTTCAATTGCAATGGTACCCGAACCACAAAACGGATCCTGCAGAGGTTTTTCGGGGGACCATCCTGACAGCGCTAAAAGTCCGGCGGCTAAATTTTCTTTTAAGGGCGCTTCGCCTTTTTCGATACGCCAGCCACGCTTAAATAAAGGCTCGCCAGAGAGGTTGAAGTAAAAGGTGCAATGACGCTCTGTGATAAATGCGTGAATTCGAACGTCGGGGAACATTTTTTCAATACTCGGACGCTCTCCACAAACCTCACGAAACCGGTCACAAATACCATCTTTAATACGAAGGGTAGTAAAGTCAAGGCTTTCAAGTGGTGAGCGATGAGCGGTTACGTCGACACGAATTTTCATGTCCGGGTCAAAGAAACGCTCCCAGGGTAAAACATGAGCCATGTCGTAGATATCGTTGCTGTCATAGTATTGTCGGGTTGCTATGCGCATGAGGATACGACTCGCATATCGGCTTTCAAGGCAAGCTCGCATCGACACATCTAACGCACCTTCAAATAAGACGCCACCGGCATTGATTTTTACATTTTGAGCTCCGAGGCTTTGTAACTCTTCGGCAAGAATCGGTTCCAATGTGCGTGGGCAAACAGCAAAAAAATGATAATTCGGCATTTGCAATCAATTCCTATGCGGGACATGGGCTAGAAAAACACACAGGCTACGAAGTTCTGCCCAAACTTCCCCTCGGTTATTAACAGTAAGACCCTTGGCCAAACGATCCAGGTCAGCACAGCGGTCAAGAGCGTTTGTCAGCTTTTTGGTGGAACAACGACTAGCTAACTTTGATACATGCATCCTCATTGAGGGCATGATTGGCGCTTGTCGATTTTCAGAGACAGCAATTGAGTCGCGGATCAGCGATGATAATCTCATAAGAATAAAGGGTAAAGGTTCGTCTTCGGCTTGCATTCCGTTTACCGTTCGACTCACGCGTGCCACGTCTCCCAAGCCAATCGCTTCAATCAAATCCTCAATCCCATAACGAGAAACATTCATGACACTGTTTTCTACCTCTTGAAGGGAAAGTTCCCTTTGAGGATAAAGCAATGAAAGCTTCATGAGTTCTTGCTTGGCTGCCAAAAGATTGCCTTCAGTTTGCTCAGCGAAAAAATTGAGCGCCTCCATACTCATGGATTGCTTTTGTTGGCGAAGTCGATTGCTGATCCAACGGGGATAAAGATTACGTGATACTGGTTGACACGTGACTACATGACCACATGCTGCCAGCGCCTTGAACCAAGCCGTTTTTTGGGTCGCATAATCAACTTGAGTGAGATGCAATATGGTAACGATACCCTCTATATTGGGTGCCATTTTGCTGAATTCTGCGAGCGTTTTACCACCTTTAACACCAGGTCCGGCAGAAATGAATCGGACTTCGATAATTTTTTTATCGTCAAACAAGGAGACCGATGTTAAGGCATCCATTAAAACCGACCAGTCGCTATTGGCGCCTAAGGCTAGCACGGTCCGTTCACTGTAGCCCAACTCTGATGCGGCGCTTCGAAGAGCGTCGCCCGCTTCCTGCGCTAGAAGCGGTTCTTCGCCCAAAATGATCCAAACAGGGTCCAACTGGCCGTTATTTTTGGCTTGTGTGAGAATTTTAGAAAGATCTTCGCTTTTAATATTCATCACTAATGGGCTTAATGGTTGCAAGACGATTGAGCAATTGCGTGATCAAATCTTGTTGAATTTCGCGATAAAGCATGGCTTCTTCCGCATCGCGTGACAGGTAATCCTCTTCGTTATAGGTCATGTCACGAGAGCCGGTGAACGTGGTCGGCGGTAAAAATTCCGCTCCGTCTTGATTGATGACTCGGAAAGTCAGTTGCAAGGTTAACTCATATTCACGAGCCTCGCCACGCATATTCAATGAAACGACTTCACGGTTTCGCCCGGAGGAAACCAATTCCAAAATTGCATCGGCTTCTTCGGCTGTTTCAACTAAGGTGACGTTTGTTCCACCCCGTAGCATACGACGAATTTCCGCGGCCATTTGGTTGTTAACCGGTAAATTGACGAAAAGTGTTTCAATCGGCAAGGTCACACGCCCGCGGAGATGAAACCCACAACCGGTTAAGCCAGCGGCGAGCGCCAGAGATGACAGCAAAAAGGTACGTCGTGCCAAAGACATGGTAACTAATCCGAAAATAAACAAACAAGGCTCATTATACCGAGCTTGTTTCAAGCGAAATGCGTTAAACGAAAAAGCCCGGCACTTGATACGTACCGGGCCGAGAGTTAAAGTCACCGTTGACTGCAGATTTAAGCCGCTACAACGTTAACGAGTTTCTTAGGAACGACAATGATCTTGCGGATCGTCTTACCGTCAGTGAATTTCTTCACGTTTTCGTTAGCCAGAGCCGCCGCTTCGATCTCCTCTTTGGAGGCGGTAGCTGCCACCGTGACCGATCCACGAAGTTTACCGTTAACCTGAACAACCAACGTCATTTCGTCGGCAACAAGCGCCGTTTCGTCCACAGTGGGCCACGGAGCATCAAGGATATCGCCGAAGCGACTGATGTAGCTCATGTCTTTCCAAAGTTGAGACGTAATATGCGGAGCAATCGGATAAAGCGTGCGAATCAAAATGGATGCGCATTCTTTCAAAACCGATGCAGAACTCACATCATCGCTTAATTTGGCGCTTTCCAGAGCGTTTAACATTTTCATCGTAGCGGAGACAACGGTGTTGTATTGCATGCGATCGATGTCAGAACTGGCTTGCTTTAAGGCAGAGTGAATATCTCGGCGAAGATTCTTCTGCTCATGCGTCATGTCCTTGGGCAATTCATCGCTGGCAGCAACAATGCTGTCATGGTGCTTGTAGCACCAATTCCAAAGGCGACGTAAGAAACGGTACGTCCCTTCGGCTCCGGAATTACTCCAAGCGGCCGATTGATCGGGAGGACCAGCAAACATGACAAAGCTGCGGGCCGTATCTGCACCGAATTTATCAATAATGGCCTTTGGTTCAACGACGTTATTCTTCGATTTACTCATCTTCTCGACACCGCCCATCGTGACAGGCAGCCCGTCGTCCTTGGCAATAGCCTTGATCGGACGAGCTTTTTCATCGTAGAAGATTTCAATTTCGTCGGGATAGTACCAGCGCTTTTTGCCATCTGGTTGTTCACGGTAGTAGCACTCTGCCGTGAGCATGCCTTGAGTAAATAAGCGGGTAAACGGTTCATCAAACTTCACTAAGCCCAAATCGCGCATGACTTTAGTCCAGAAACGGGCATAGAGTAAGTGAAGCACGGCGTGTTCAATACCGCCGATATATTGGTCAACCGGTGCCCAATAATCGTTGCGGGAGTCAACCATCGCGTCATTGCTATCGTGAGAGCAATAACGCATGAAGTACCACGACGAATCAACGAACGTATCCATCGTGTCGGTTTCACGCGTTGCATCAGCACCGCACTTCGGGCACTTGCACTTGAGGAACGATTCGCATTTATTTAACGGATTGCCGGAACCATCAGGTACCAAATCCGTCGGCAAAACGACCGGCAGATCTTCTTCAGGAACCGGTACGGGTCCGCAATGCGGGCAGTTGATGATAGGAATCGGAGTACCCCAATAACGCTGACGGCTGATACCCCAGTCTCGGATACGGAATTGCGTTTTCTTTTCACCCAGGCCTTTAGCGGCTAAAGCGTCGGCAATCTTGTCAATACCGTCATGAACATTTAAGCCGTTAAATTCTCCGGAATTCACGAGTTCGGTATTATCGCTTTTATCTGCGTACCAATCCTGCCATGCGTCTGTCGAATAGCTCTTACCTGGGACACTGACAACTTGACGAATTTCAAGGCCGTACTTCTTGGCAAAAGCAAAGTCACGTTCGTCGTGAGCCGGCACGCCCATCACGGCGCCTTCGCCATAGCTCATCAACACATAGTTGCCAACCCAGACTTCGACGTCTTTCCCAGTCAAGGGGTGTTTGACATAAAAGCCTGTGGGAACACCTTCTTTTTCCTTCGTGGCTAAATCGGCTTCGCTAACACCGCCCTTGGCGCATTCTGCGCAGAATTGGGCTACGCGTTGATTGTCTCTGGCGAGACGTTTGGCAAGCGGATGCTCCGCAGCAATGGCAACAAACGTTACCCCCATCAGCGTATCGGCACGTGTCGTAAAGACTTGCAAAAGTTTATCTTCACCATCAATGGTGTAGGGGAAGGCAAGTTTTACACCAACTGATTTACCGATCCAATGTTCTTGCATCGTACGAACTTGTTCAGGCCAGCCTTTAAGTAAGTCCAAGTCTTTCAAAAGTTCGTCAGCGTATTGAGTGATGCCCAAGTAGTAGCCCGGAATCTCACGTTTTTCAACAACAGCACCAGAGCGCCAACCGCGGCCATCAACAACCTGTTCGTTTGCAAGCACCGTTTTATCGACCGGGTCCCAGTTAACAATTTGGGTCTTACGGTAGCAGATGCCCTTTTCGAGCATTTTCAAAAACATCCACTGATTCCAACGATAGTATTCGGGCGTGCAGGTTGCCACTTCGCGCTTCCAGTCAAAAGCCAAGCCAAGGGGCTTCATTTGGCTTTTCATGTCGGCAATATTGGCAAAAGTCCACTTGGCCGGAGCGATGCCATGATTAATAGCGGCGTTTTCAGCAGGTAAACCGAAAGCGTCCCATCCCATCGGTGTCATGACGTTATAACCCTTCATGCGAAGGTAGCGGTACATGACATCGTTTAGCGTATAGTTTCTCACATGGCCCATGTGAAGCTTACCGCTCGGGTAAGGTAGCATGGATAACACATAAAACTTGGGTTTTTCCTTGCCCTGAGCGTCTTTCGCATGCTCAACAGCATGGTATACATCAGCCTTTTGCCAAGCATCTTGAATCTCTGCTTCGACAATTTGTGGTGAATAAGTATCACGCATAGCCTTTTCCAATCTAGGTATCGGTTATTTGATATCGTCGCCGCCAGATGCGACGGTTGTCTCTTTTGGATGAGAATCGTTTCCAGCCTTATTCAATCTCGTTGTTGGCAAGATCTTATAAAGAGCTGCGTAGATAAAGCAATCTGGTAAGTATAACGTGTTGGTAGCTAATTAGAACAGGTGTAATAGGGAAAATCTCTTAGTCTTGAAATGAGAAAAATCGGAACGACACGCCAATGAAAACCAAATTACAAATGGAACAAAAAACGCTGAGAACAAAAAAATTGACATGAGTAAAAGAAAGTTGTAAGATTAACAGTCTGAAAGATGATCGCGGGGTGGAGCAGTCTGGTAGCTCGTCGGGCTCATAACCCGAAGGTCGTTGGTTCAAATCCAGCCCCCGCAACCAACTTCATGTCTCTGCACCACTCCAGGTGTCAGAGATTTTCTTTTATTTCAAGCAGTTATTCTCTTTTTTATTCTCCAGAAGTCTCTCAAAGTCTCCCTATGTCGCCACTTTTATGATGGGTAGGATGATGGGTAATCGAGTTATAATTTCTTCTAGAAGCGATTTACCCATCATAAAGCTAAAAAATTTACCCATCATAAAAGGTACTGTATGCCTAAGATTGCTAGAGAACTGACAGCACTGGAAGTAAAGCATTTAGGTAATGGAACTTTCAACGTTGGCGGCGCAAAGGGCCTGTATATTCGGAAATCTCCTCACCAGTCTATCTTTTTCGTTCGCTACACTGACGAATTAGGCAGGCATGATTTTGTGTTAGGAAATTTCCCAACAATGTCACTTAAACAAGCTCGATTAGAAGCGCACGAGTGTTGGGAACTCATTCGTAAAGGCAAAAGCCCGATTCTGGTCAGACAACAAGAAAGACAAGAACGACTTGAAGCCCTAGCCGCCGTTAAGAAGCAACAAACTTTTAGATCTGTTGCGGAGCAATGGGTTGACGACCGCGTGGCACATAATTACTGGAGCAAGAATCGACGTGGGGAACAAGCCACAAGAGGAATTCTAAATAATCACATTTATCCCTCACTAGGAAATGTCAACATTGAAGAAATCACTCCAGAATTAGTTAGAGATTGTTTAACGCCTATATGGCAGAAATTCCCTGCTACTGCGAAGAAAGTTAAAACAGTAATTCATAAGGTTCTTCAGTGGGCCATTGCCATGCATAAGCGAGAGAATCGGGAAAACCCCGCCGCTTTGGATGGAGCTTTGGGTGTCCTGATTGAGCCCCTTCAAAACAACATTAAGCCCGCAGAAAATCATGCGGCATGCGCCATAGACGAGATCCCCAGACTTTTTGTCGAAATGAACGACTTTGATTCGATGTCGGCTTATGCGTGTATGTTTGCTATCCTAACTGCTGCAAGATCAAAGGCTGTCCGATTCGCAGAATGGGATGAAATAGATTTTGAAAAAAAAATCTGGATCATTCCTGTTGAACACGACAAGGTAAAAACTCCTAAACGAGATAGAACAATATTTCTTTCCGATGAAGCGATTGCCCTTTTAAAACGCGTTCCTAAAATCTCTGGAGTTCCATATATTTTCCCAAGTCGGCAGGGAGGACACTTGAGTGACGTGACAATAACGATGTTTTTAAGAAGGCTTCACAAAAAACGACTTGTTTCTGATGGGATTGGTTGGGTTGACCCAGACAAATCTGCCATGCTAAAGAAGCCTTGTATTATTACTTTTCATGGAACAGCTAGAGCAAGTTTCAGAACTTGGGCTAAAAATGATGACTTGGGAAATAACCGGAAATTTGATCAAGAAGCTGTTGAGTACTGCTTACTTCACCAAAAAGATGATGGCTACAACAAGGCCTACGATCGAGCACGACTCCCTAAGGAAAGAATAAAGATTATGCAAGCATGGGGGAAATATTGCTTTTCTTGTTTAAGAAAATAACGAATTGAAACAATTCTTAGCACTGCCCCCCCCCGAAGTAATTTCTCATTTTCCCTGTAATAGAAATACTTTTCTAGTTGTTAGCATACCCCAAAAAATGTCAACTTCAGATACAACTCACAGTAACTATTCAATTTGTTGTTAAGTAAATTCAAAAGCGGTTACAGCTTTCTGGCCGAAAGATAAGTGTGGTTGTGGTGTGCCCCCATTGACATTTTTGTAGAAAGTTCGTTTTAACCCCCACATCCCCCGGAACCGCACTCTTCTTAGACTGTTTTAGGAGACAAAAATGTCTAAAGAAAAATTTCTGCTTACCGAACCACGCATTACTTTTAATGAATTTGTTAACGCCGCCTTAATTCCCAGTTCGGGACATGCTCAGTTAAACTTCCTTAACCGCATAAAATTGGAATCAGCAAATTTTGAACTCGGCGCAAAACTATTTAATCAAATAAAAATTGAGAATTCAGGTGAGCTGGTTCAAGCTAAAGCCGTTTTAGATGGAGACGAATGGACACCAAATGAAAGTGTGAATCCGGAAAGTGCTCGTTTCTTAGTTTCCACTTGGTTAAAGGTCACGAACAATACTATTCCAAATGAGAATCTTCCTTTCTTGCAGAGACTGATTTCATGGTATCAGGTATATAAGGATTATTTACGATTAAATTGGAGCTGTTTGTTCTTGACTTATTTCTTGTTAGAAATAGCATTTGCATCAATTCTGGCCCTTTTCGGGGATCCATCCTTACTGACACATCCTCTTTTTATACAAATGGCACTTGTAGTTGCAATAACGCTTGCCAGTTTAACCCTTCTTCCTCTCAATAGGAACTTAACCATTTTTTGGAACAAATACAAATCAAAAAGAGTTTTTTCTAGTAAATACGATCCCAGTATTATCAGAGCCTGGATTGTTAGTATTGGTAATCAAAAAAGTTCTTGGAATCCATGGGCAAAACGAATTATTGAAAACGCAAAAACAAATGAAGATATTCCTTTTGGTGGTGACATATTACAAATTCAAAAAGAGCTGACTGATAAGAATAAAATTGCTCTCCAATATGAACAATTGAAAGACGAAAAAAGTAAATTGGAAAAGGAACTTAAAACATGTAAAGACAAACTATCTGAAACAGTTAGCAAGCTTGAAGAGGCAAAAAATGAATTGCAACAAACATGTGATAAATTAGTGCCTGCGGCTCATAAAACACTTGCGATGTATCACCTTCGATTAAAGGCATTAGAAAATATTGAGCGCCAAAAAAAAGGACTACCCTTGAAAACAGATATCAACATCCTCGAGGGTAATCAAAACATTTTTGACTGGATTTATCAAAATCAAAATAAATATAACGTTAAGGTAAAAAAAGTTGAAGGTATAAATCCCAATTCAATTCAAAAAAATTTTCTATCTTCTGATAAGAGCATTCTTAAAAATGATGGGATAACTGAAGAATTGGTTGCATTAGCCATTAAAAATATTGAAAAAGAAAACAGCTAATACTCTTTCATAAAAGACATTGACTGACTTGATTGAATGTGAAAAAGCTGTCATATCACCAAAGATCGTATAGAGTGTACTTCAAGTGAACATCTGGAATTTGTTCAAAATTTGTTCATTTAGAGTAGAATCGTAAACTAAACGAACAATTTTGTTTATTGACAATTCTTTTTGAACAAAACCACGAAAAATGGCTATATCAGCTCGTGTAGGCTATGCCCGAGTCAGTAGTACGGACCAACATCTTGATCGTCAATTGGCTCAATTCAAAAAAATCGGAATTGAAAAGGTTTTTTCTGACAAAGTTTCTGGGAAAAATACGGATCGTCCTGGGTTTCAACAGATGATTGAATATGTTC
>URFF01000009.1 GCA_900546995.1 uncultured Sutterella sp. | reverse complement strand
TCCGAAAGACGCTTTGGAAACGATTGCACTGCTTCACGAAAAATAGCAAGACCTTCTTCATGCAATCGCCGTGCTTAATTTGATTTTTTAAGGTCCGCGTGCCATAATGGTTGGCCTCTGTGGGGATGTAGCTCAGTTGGCAGAGCGCTGCGTTCGCAATGCAGAGGTCGGGAGTTCGACCCTCCTCATCTCCACCACTTAATTCATTGATTAAAAAAAAGTTCCACCTGATTGTTCTATATCAGGTGGATTTTTTATTACTGTGAAATTGAGGTCGTATAACTAACCTATTAACTAAACTATCCAGAACGCTTCACTGCTATGAGAGCGTTCAATGAAAAAATCATAGAAGTGCACTTATAACAACAATCCAACACGGTATGGTAAAAATAGCCGCCAAAGTGTGGGCTGTCGTAATTCCAGCAACTAAAGGACCGTTTCCCCCCATGCTCGTGGTCATCACGTAGCATGACTGAGCCGTAGGAAGCATCGCAAAAATCATTAGCGCACCTGATGCAGCTGGTGCCAAATCAAAAGTGAGACAGAATAAAAGCGCCACAGCCGGCGTGGCAATCAACCGTTCGATCGTATTTGCTGTGATGAGCTTCCAATCCTTTTTCATACCACTTAAACGCAAACCGGCACCAATACATAAAAGTCCCATAGCAAGGGAAGCGTTACCAAGTGATTTAAAAAATGTCATCACGACATTAGGCACGGGGATTGAAGCCAGATTGACGATAAGTCCCAATGTCGTCGCAATAATCAAAGGATTGGTAACAATCGCCTTTATGGTTTTAAAAAGAACATTACTTTCTCCGGAAGTTTGATCCCGCTTGGCAACGGCACTGGCTAAAGCCGCCACAGCAATAGAGTTGCTGATCGGAACCCAAAAGGCGATTAATAAACTCATCAAGGCGAGTCCATCCTGACCAAAGAGTCGCGAAACAAGAGCAAAGCCCACATAAGTATTGAAACGAAATCCGCAATGAAAAGCCGATGCATGAGTTACCGGATCCGCCTTGACGAGAAAGCGAATGAGGTACGACATGACAACCGCGCACATCATGGCACTGATTGCCACAACAAGATAAAGCCCCGCCTCACCCAGTGTCAAATTGGAAGTCGCCACTGAGGTAAAAAGTAATGGCGGGAAAAGGACATAGAACACAATCTGCTCAGCCCCCTTCCAAAATGTCTGACCGAAGACCCCTTCTTGAAAAAATTTCATTAAAAGGAAGCCAAGCAAGATAACCAGAAAATCCGGAAGAATGAGCAGGACGGTCAACATAACAATTCTCTCCTAACCTTTTGTTCAGTATAAGAGTCGCCATATAATAAAAAAAAGCGAATATTAAGAATATCTAACATTCAAAATTAGAATACACGATGTCAATCACAAAATACCGAGCATTTCTTACAACTGTAGAGTGTGGTAGCTTCACCGAAGCAGCCAAACGACTTTTTTACACCCAATCTGCTATCAGTCGAATGGTGGCAGACCTGGAAAATCAGTGGGGAGTTTCTCTCCTAAATCGAAGAAAATCAGGTATTACACTAACCTCGGCAGGAAAAAAGCTACTACCATATATTCGACAAGTGTATTCAGACGAAATGCGTTTAAGTGGCGTCTTAAATGATATGACCGGTTTGAAAAGCGGCCTAGTTCGAATAGGGACTGTTACAGCCGTTGCAAACGAGTGGCTTCCCGCCATATTGAAACACTTCATGCGATTAGCTCCTGAGATCGAGTACGAGATTTTGATCGGCAACGGCGAAAATATCAGTCAATGGCTAACAGAAGATCGGATCGATGTGGGCTTATTCACACCGAAATCCAATGAGACGTTGACTGTTCAATTACTGCATTTGGACGAATTGAGGGTCATTTTTCCCAAAGGACACGATCTAGGGCAATATCAAAAGGTTCCGATTAAGGCCCTTGCAAATTATCCTTATATTTTGCACGGAGCAAGCTGGTGCAAACCGCTTGAAGATGGCTTGAAGGCTAATAAACAAAAAATACCGATACGCTACACAACCGTTGGTGCCACCTCCATTGTCAATCTGGTTAGGGATGGCATCGGCATCAGTATTTTGCCGGAATTACTGTTGGAAAATGACAAATTAAAGGTTGAAAGCCGACCGTTAGATCCTCCGGTCTATCGAAAAATACACCTTGTCACACACGGTATACCCACCATGCCAGCTGTCAAGGCTTTAATCACTGCACTTCCCAGTCTCTTACCAGGAACTCAAACTGAAAAAAATGAAGAAAATCAGACTGGTATCTCCAACGAGATTTGAACTCGTATTCTGACCTTGAGAGGGTCATGTCCTAACCGTTAGACGATGGAGATATCGAACGGAGTGGGAGCTATGTTAGTCCCGAGTTTTTCAACTGTCAAACTCAAAAAATCATCCAATGAACTTAAGCTGCAAACAAACCCAAACTACTGCTTACAAATCAATGCCTTATTAATTTTCAAACCTTAAACTAAGGTAAAACTACTAAATTTAATCGGCTAAAAGATGCTTCTCACCCCTTATTGGTGTTAACATGGTTCGAAGCAGTGACCTTACAAAGGGTGGTTCGCTGCGCCTGTGCCGTCGATCATTGATCGGGCGGCTTCCCGTAAAAATCGGGCTGTGCTCCCTTTATAAAAGACTATTTTTTTGCACAGGATCGAACCTAGAACAAAGGAAAAGAGGCTTTCTATGACCATTCGGAAATTAGCCATTGCCGGGGCTTTCGCCTTGGCACTTGCCGCCTTAAGCGGCTGTAGCGACGATACTCAAACGAGCCAAACGGCTCAATCGTCTTCAACCCCTGTTATCGGCGTTGTTCAGCTCGTCGAACACCCGGCATTGGATGCGGCAAACCGCGGTATCGTTGATGCGGTCAAAGCGCGCGGGTTGACTGTTGAATTTGACCAACAAAACGCTCAGGCAGATCAATCCAATCTCGGCAATATCGCCCAGCGTTTTGTCTCTCAAAAGTATCCGCTGATTTTCGCGATCGCTACACCGGCAGCGCAAACCATGGCTAATGTGACGGATAAGACACCGATTGTTGCAACGGCCGTCACGAATTTTGAAGTAGCTAAGCTTGTGAAGTCTAACGATAAGCCGGCAACCAATGTCACAGGAACCTCCGACTTAAATCCGGTTGCCGAACAAGTGAAATTGATGCTTGCTCTCGTGCCTGAAGCCAAACGGATCGGCACAATTTACAATAGTTCTGAAATCAACTCTCAATTTCAAGTTCAAATTCTTAAAGCTGAGCTTGAAAAACAAAATCTTTCTCTTGTTGAATTGACCGTTTCCTCTGTCAATGATGTTCAACAGATTGCTCAAAGCATGATCGGGAAAGTCGATGTCATTTATGTCCCGACCGATAACATTATTGCCTCGGCAATGCCTGTTTTAACAAAGATTACAACGCCGGCAGGTATCCCTGTCATCACCGGTGAAGAGGGGTGTTTACAAGGCGGTGGCTTAGCCACAGTGGGCGTTGACTACTACAACTTAGGTCGTATCGCCGGCGAAATGGGCGCTGATATTCTTGAAGGTAAAAGCAAACCCCAAGACATGGCCATTCGCCATCAAACAGAATTCAAAGTAAAGATCAATAAGAAAGTGGCGGAAACTTTGGGAATCAATGTTCCTGAGTCGATTGCAAAATCAGCGGAATTCGTTAACTTCTGACATATGTAAACACCGATCGGGGTAAGAGCTTTCTTACCCCGACTTTATTATTTAGTTTTTTATTATGATTGATATATTGATTCCGACCGTCGCGCAGGGGCTTTTGTGGGCTCTTTTGTCGCTAGGCGTCTACATCACTTTCCGAGTGTTGGACATCGCGGACTTGTCAGTGGAAGGAAGCTTCCCTCTGGGAGCAGCTGTTGCCGCAAGTGCTCTCGTTGCCGGTCTCGGTCTTGTTCCAGCCTTCATTTTGGCCACTGTGGCAGGTGCTTTAGCCGGCGTTGTCACCGGCTTTTTAACCACTAAATTAAAGATTCCCGCTTTGCTTGCCGGTATTTTGACCATGATCGGGTTATATTCGATCAACCTGCATGTCATGGGCAAAGCCAACGTCGCCCTTTTGCGAGTCGATACCATTTTCACGTTTGCTGAATCCTTTGGTCTGAGTGGTTCGGTCGCGATGTTTGTGGTCGGCTTGGCCGCTGCCGTCATTGTCGGTTGCATCATGTACTGGTTCTTCGGCACGGAAATCGGCACAGCCATTCGTGCCACCGGCTGCAATCCGCAAATGTCACGAGCGCAAGGCGTTAACACCAACCGCATGATTGTTTTCGGCCTTTTAATCAGCAACGCGCTCGTTGCCCTATCAGGCGCACTGGTCGCTCAATCAAACGGCTTTGCCGATGTCGGCATGGGAACCGGCACCATTGTGATTGGCCTTGCCTCTGTCATCATCGGTGAAGTGCTTTTCGGTACTCGAAGCTTTAAAAACTGTTTGATTTCCGTCATCCTCGGCTCGATCGTTTATCGTTTGGTCATTGCTGTCGTTTTGCAATTAGGTATGCCGCCTAATGACTTAAAGCTCTTTACCGCAATCTTGGTTGCCATTGCATTATCAATGCCACTGATTCGGGAAAAGTTATATCGCCGTTAAACCGCCTGAGAAAAGAGAGATTGTTATGCTCATTGTTAAAGATATTCACAAAACCTTCTTTCCGGGCAGTGTCAACGAGAAAAAAGCCCTTCAAGGAGTGAATCTCACCCTTCAGGACGGAGATTTTGCCACTGTCATCGGCTCAAACGGTGCCGGTAAATCGACCCTCTTGAATGCCATCGCAGGTGCCTTTCCGATTGATAAAGGATCCATTGAGATTGACGGTGTTGACATCACCAAAATGCCCGAATACGAACGTGCGAAATACATCGGTCGCGTCTTTCAAGACCCCATGAAAGGAACGGCCGGTCGCATGATGATTGAAGAGAACTTAGCCATGGCTAGCCGTCGTGGCAAACGCCTCGGCTTGAAGTGGAGCTCGCAACCTGAGATGACGGCGCAATTTCGTGAAGCGTTAAAAGAGTTGGATCTTGGTCTGGAAGATCGAATGACCGCTCACGTGGGACTTCTTTCAGGCGGCCAACGACAGGCCGTTACCCTTTTAATGGCAACGCTCGTTCGTCCTCACCTCTTGTTGCTTGATGAACACACGGCAGCGCTTGACCCAAAAACCGCAGAAAAAGTGCTTAACCTCACAGAGCGTCTCGTTACAACTCATCGGCTCACAACCCTAATGATTACGCATAACATGCGTGATGCTTTGCGCTTTGGCAACCGCCTCATCATGATGCACGGCGGGCGTATTGTGGTGGATGTGCGCGATGAAGAAAAGAAAAACCTGACGGTTGCCGATTTGTTGGGACTTTTCGAAAAAGGAGCTGGCGAAGTCAGCGACTCCATGCTGTTGTCCTAACCAAATCGTTACCACTGGCGGGAGCAATCGACTTTTTGTCTCAGCTCCCGCTAAAATGACGTCCGGAATTAAAGGACGAACTTATGGCAACCGAAAATCCCTCACCCGAAAATCAAAAAAACACGCAATCTTTGCCACTGCTTTTGCGACTCTTTTTGAAGCTTAATGTCACCATTGCGGGCGTTATCGCTTTCGTTTTCGGTTATTTCTGGAGTGGCTTAAGAGACTTCCCGGATAAAACGATCGCTGACATTTACTCGCTCACGTTTGTCGACTCTGAAATGACCATTCGTTTGTGTGTTGAAGCGCTTACCGTCCCCTTGATCGCTGTTGCCGTCGCTTCCATTCTTTATAAGGCGGCTAAACGCTGGCTCTATCCGGTCTGGTTCATCATTTGCACATACGCCATCGTGATTTTCGTTGGCTATGCGCTTTACGCCGGACAAAGTGGTGGCTTCTACGACGTATTCAGTCTCTTTGATTATCTTAAGTGATTATTCTCAAAAAAATTTGGGCCAACTTCAAGGAGAAAGTTGGCCTTTTTTTCGTCTAAACGTCTTTTTGAATATCTTCAGGTCGAGTTAACCGAACAACGTAAAGCTTATCGTGCTCGCGAACTTTTTCCGGTACTTTAAAGGTGATATCCATCCCCTTTTTGACTTCTGACACAGACTGAGCGTCGTTGAGAATTTCCTGAGGCGTTACATACACCGCACCTGTGGTCGGACCGGTAATTAAAAGTTTGTCTCCCAATTGAAAATCCTGCGCTTGAACAAGAAACTCCCCAACACCGAGCTTTGAGAAATATTTCACACAAAGCCCGGCAAACGTTTTGCGCTCCGTTGCCTGAGATCCGTAGTGCTTTGTTAATTCACCAACGGGTTGTCCCAAATAATACCCATCCCAGAAACCACGATTAAACACCGTCGCCAAACGCGCGTCCCAACTGCGACTGACCGCTTCAGACCAACGGCCCTCGGCAATGGCGCAAAGTGCTTCGTCATAACACTCGGTCACGGTCCGAACATATTCAGGGCCACGAGCTCGCCCCTCAATTTTGAAAACCCGCACACCGGCCTTCACCATTCGATCCAAAAATCCGATGGTCTTCAGGTCCTTCGGACTCATGATGTACTGGTTATCGATCTCAAACTCGATATCACGCTCTTTATCTTTGGCAATATAAGAGCGTCGGCACGTTTGAATGCAAGAGCCGCGATTGGCGCTATAGCCTCGCGTTGACAAACTCAAGTAGCACTTGCCGCTCACCGCCATGCAAAGCGCCCCATGGCAGAACATCTCGATACGAACAGGCTCGCCCGAAGGACCGCAAATATTCTCTTTTTCGATCGCTTCGTGAATGACTTGAACCTGGTCAAGATTCAGTTCCCGAGCCAAAACCACAACGTCGGCAAATTGCGAGAAAAATCGAAGTGACTCAACATTGGAAATATTGAGCTGCGTTGAAAGATGCACCTCCACGCCACACTGACGGCAATAGCTCATAACAGCCACGTCACTTGCGATCACCGCATCGATATTGGCCTCTTTCGCTGCATCAATAATCGATCGCATGAGTGACATTTCGCCATCATAAATAATCGTATTGACCGTCAAGTAAGTCTTGATTTGATGCTCGTGGCAGATACGGGCGATATCCTTTAAATCCTCAACCGTAAACGCTTTTGCAGAATGCGCACGCATGTTGAGGCTCTCAACACCAAAATAAATCGCATCGGCTCCGGCTTGAATCGCCGCATAAAGGCTCTCTCGAGAACCGACCGGGGCCATAATTTCAAAGTCACTGCGTTTTAACATTCCAAAATCCTGATTCCGGTACCTTGGAAAAATCCAACACCATATCGTACCAAGCCGCACCCCCATGAACAGAGGCGGAAAGTCCGTGATTCTCGTAGCCGAACTGACGATAAAAATCGATCAGTTGTTCTTTACAAGTCAGAATCAATCCGGCTCGTTTTTCGCGTCGGGCCTTTTCAATCATTTCCATCATCAGTAAAGCCGCAAACCCCTGATGACGTTCTTCGGGAATAACCGCTAAACCAAAAATGCTTTGCCAACGTCCATTGGGATTATGCAAAGAGGCATTCTCATAAAGGTCGTCCGTAATGGTCGTTTGATCGGTCACCATCCCATCAATGAGTCCGACCGCTCGCCCGTCTTTTTCAAGGATCAAAAAGCAATCAGCGAAAACGGACAAACGCTTTTTGAAATTCTCCAAGCTACAGGCTTCAGCCTCGGGGAAGCTGACCGCCTCTATTTCAGCGAGAATCTCCGCATCTTTTAATGTTGCTTCACGAATTGAGATCATGATCTCTCCAACAAAAAACGCAGCCTCAAATCGAATTCGAAGCTGCGCGATGAGTCAACTGCAATCCAGCTTACTTTTTCCAGTGTCCGTGAACCAAGACGACTCGATAGCCATCGGCATCTTCGTATGCGACACAAGGCCATTTGCCGTTGATATATTGAATCGGCGGAGTCACTTGGGGCACACCGGCTTGGAACATCGCGGCAAGTCGAGCACTCCATTGGGCATCGTCTTCAATGCAAAACACACGATAGTGTTCCGAAGAGGGCGCACGCGGGGCCACCGACTGGCCTCGAACCTGAGAAAATTCAAACTGATACGGCCAATCTTTGTGACCTAACAAGACGGTATCCATGCCGTCGACGTTTTCGGAACGATCCAATACTTCAAAGCCCAAACCATCACAATAAAAGGGCAATAACAACTCAACATCTTTAGTGAGCCGGGATAAACGTAATTTTGGATAATCTGACATATAGAGGCTCCTTGCTCAAAAGCAATCTGTCACAGTCATTATTATATGGAAGCCCACGTAAAAGCTCATTTTTTACTCTAAAATATCTTGCCTTAAACTCTTTTTTAGGTTTTCGATCGTGAAATTTGAAATCAGCACCAAACAATTAACGGACATCAGCGCCCAAAGCCTTGTTGTTGGCTTGTTTGAAGACGGCCAGTTCACCGAAACGGAAGTGGCTTTGGATATGGCCGCCAAGGGGCTTTTATCGGAGCTCGCCACCAATAAAACTTTTTTCAGCAAAGAAACTGAGGTCATTCGTTTTCACCGCCCCGAGGGGTTGAACGTTTCCGAACTTGTGGTGGTCAACCTTGGAAAAATCGAAAACTTTGACGACATCGCTTTTGAAAAAGCTTTCCGAGCTGCTTTAGCCGCTACGTCGAATCAACATATCGCTGTTTCAGTGCTTGATTGGCTAGCCGCCGGTCGCACGGTTGAATGGACCGTGATGCATATGGCCCGCTTGGCGCTCACGGAACACGAGCCAATCAAGGCAGCCGATATCAACGAAAAGAATTCCCGCAAGGTCACCTTGCTTGTTAACAAAAATACCGACATGGTTAAAGATGCCCTTCAATTGGGTCAAGCCATCGGTAGCGCCGTTAACGAAGCGAAGTATCTCGGTAATTTGCCGCCCAATGTTTGCACGCCTTCTTATCTGGGTGAAGTCGCCAAGTCTTATAAAAAGATCAAAGGCGTCACGGTCACCGTTCACGATGAAAAATCCATCGAAAAAATCGGCATGCACGCTTTTATGGCCGTAGCCCGAGGTTCTGACGTCAAGCCCCGCTTTATTGAATTGCATTACGCAGGTGGCAAGAAAAATGACGCTCCCATTTGCTTTGTGGGCAAGGGCATTACCTTTGATGCCGGTGGTATTTGCTTAAAAGCCAAACAGCGCATCACGGAAATGAAGTACGACATGTGTGGCGCTGCCACGGTGCTTGCGGTTTTTCACGCTTGTGCCAGCATGAAGTTGCCGTTAAACGTGATTGCATTGATTCCGGCTTGCGAAAATCTGCCTGACGGTAACGCTTATCGTCCGGCCGACGTAATTGATACGTTAGCGGGTTTAACGGTTGAAATTGCCAACACCGATGCCGAAGGCCGTTTAGTGATGTGCGATGCGATGACGTATTCGGCTCGTTTTGAACCGGAAGCGCTCATTGACGTGGCCACATTAACCGGTGCGGTTGGTACCGCTTTGGGTGATCATTTCACCGGCTTATTTGTGAACGATCCGATGCTATGCGGAACGCTTGAAACGGCAGCTGATGTGGCGATTGACCCAGTCTGGACACTCCCCTTTAACGGTCCGCACTTCAAGTCACGCTTAAAATCCAATATCGCCGATTGCGCCAACACAGGTCCGGCTGGCGGAGCCGGTGCCTCTGTCGCAGCGACATTTCTTGCGCAATTTGTTCCGGAAGACACCTCCTGGGCGCACCTGGACATCGCCGCCACGGCTTATGTGGGCGGAAAACTCCCCCATAGCACGGGACGCCCCGTTGGCTTGCTATTGACTTGGCTTCATCAAATGGCCCACGCCAGAGCGTAAAAACGATGCAGCGGTTGGATTTCCATTTTAATGTTGTCAATCGTTTGGCTTACGCGTGCCGCGTCGTACGCAAAGCCCGATCGATGAATCTGACGGTTGCCCTTTGGTGCCGGGATTCGCATCGACTGGATAATTTCAGCCGTTTGCTTTGGAGTTTTGAGCCCACCGGTTTTTACCCGCACGTTAGCGCAACCGATGAGTTGGCGGCCGAAACCCCCATTATTTACCATACTGACGAAACTCGCTTACCGGCTCGTGACGTGTTAATTTTGCTCGATGAGCAGGTGCCGGATGACTTCATGACGCTTTTTACTCGTTTCGGGCGCGTCATTGATATAGTCGGCGCTGCTGAAAACGAGCGCGTTCCGGCCCGCGAGCGTTTCATGATATATCGTCGTGCAGGGCTATCCCCCACTGCACATGACCAAGGAGGCCACTAATGAGCCCTGATTTACTGAGAAAGGAACCAACCATCGGTCCGAGGGACGATATTCCTCTTCTCAATGACCGCATTCCCCTGCAATGGGAAGAACTCAGTCGTGTGTTGCGCCACGTTGACGGCCTCGGCTCGAATGATCGCGCGGCTGACTCTGCGCCCGACGACCAGCCTTTGGTCGAGGAGCTCGCTCCAGCGATCTGCCAAGCTGTTGAAGAGCGTCTGGATGACATTCTCACCGTCGCGCTTAGCAAACACTATCAACGCCTGCACGAAGAACTTCGTACTGAGTTACGTACAATGATCACTGAATGCGTGCAAGACGAAATTGCCAAACAAATGGCAAAGAAATCCTCGTAACCG
This sequence comes from uncultured Sutterella sp., assembly GCA_900546995.1. GTDB lineage: Bacteria > Pseudomonadota > Gammaproteobacteria > Burkholderiales > Burkholderiaceae_F > Aphodousia. The sequence goes on along the minus strand of URFF01000009.1, from coordinate 26,155 downwards.
TTTATTGTTCAAAGTTTTGTGAAAGAAAAAATCATGAGCACCGAAGAACTTGCAAAGAGTTTTGAACCGTCTGAAATTGAAAAACGCTGGTATCCCTTCTGGGAACAACACGGTTATTTCAAGGCTTCCAAAGACCCTTCAAAACCCTCGTTTAGTATCCAATTGCCGCCCCCGAACATCACGGGCATTTTGCACATGGGTCACGCCTTTAACCAATCCGTCATGGATACCCTTGTGCGCTACCATCGCATGATGGGCTATAACACAACGTGGGTTCCCGGCACCGACCATGCCGGTATCGCCACGCAAATTGTGGTTGAACGCCAACTGGAAAAAGAAGGGCTTAACCGCCGTGACATGAAGCGAGAAGACTTCGTCGCCCGTGTCTGGGAATGGCAAAAGTTCTCCGGCGGCACGATTTTGCAACAAATCCGCCGCATGGGCGACTCCGTTGACTGGGATCGTCTGTATTTCACGATGGATGAAAAGTTAAGCAAAGTCGTTATTGAAGCGTTTGTTCAACTTTATAACGACGGCCTCATCTACCGCGGCAAACGTTTGGTGAACTGGGACCCGAAGCTGCAAAGCGCCGTGAGTGACCTTGAAGTTGAAAGCGTTGAAGAAAAAGGCCACCTTTGGGAAATCCGTTACCCTGCCGCTGACGGCGGCGAAGGCGTTGTGGTGGCAACGACTCGCCCGGAAACCCTTTTCGGCGACCAAGCCGTGGCTGTTCACCCCGAAGATGAACGCTATCAGCATCTGATCGGCAAAATGCTGAAGTTGCCCCTTTGCGATCGTGAAATCCCCGTGATCGCTGACGAATACGTTGATCGTGAATTTGGTTCCGGCTGCGTCAAAATCACACCGGCTCATGACTTTAACGACTTCGCGGTTGGTCAACGCCATCACTTGGAACCGCTCCAAGTGATGACCAAAACGGCCAAGATGAATGACAATGTGCCTGAAAAATACCGTGGCATGGACCGTTACGAAGCCCGTAAGGCCTGTGTGGAAGACTTGAAGGCTCAAGGCCTTTTAGTGGGCATCAAAGATCACGTTCATATGGTGCCGCGTGTGACACGAACCGGTGAAATCGTTGAACCGATGCTCTCTGAACAATGGTACATGGCCATGAGCAAACCGATCCCCGAGGGCCGTCACTTTGCCGGTCGTTCCATCGGTGAGATCGGCCTTGACGCTGTCGAATCGGGCGAAGTGAACATTCAACCGAAAGAATGGCGTGGCGTTTACCGTCAATGGCTTGAAAATATTCAAGATTGGTGCTTGTCTCGCCAACTCTGGTGGGGTCACCAAATTCCGGCTTGGTATGACCAAAACGGTAAGGTCTATGTGGCTCACAACGAAGCTGAGGCCCAAAAGATGGCTGGCACCGACGCTGTGCTCACGCGCGACGAAGACGTGCTCGATACATGGTTCTCTTCAGCCTTGGTCCCCTTCTCCACGATGGGCTGGCCTAATGAAGAGAAGATGAAAGAAGAAGGTTACGATCTTTTCTTACCGAGCTCTGTTTTGGTCACGGGCTACGACATCATCTTCTTCTGGGTTGCCCGTATGGTGATGATGACGCGTTACTTCACCGGTCGTGTTCCGTTTAAAGGCGTGTATCTTCACGGCTTGGTGCGTGATGCCGAAGGCAATAAGATGTCTAAGAGCGAAGGCAATACGCTTGACCCCTTGGACATCATGGACGGTATTGACTTGGAAAGCCTCATTAAGAAAAATACCTGCGGCTTGCGTCAACCGGAAAAAGCACCGATTATCGAAAAGAAATTGCGCAAAACGTACCCCAACGGGATCACCCCGCACGGGGCTGATGCATTGCGCTTTACGATGGCAGCCTACGCCACGCTCGGCCGCAATATTAACTTCGATTTGCGCCGTGCCGAAGGCTATCGCAATTTCTGCAACAAACTCTGGAACGCCACCCGTTTCGTTTTGATGAACGTTCAAGGCAAAGACTGCGGTTTGGGTGAAAACCAAACAATGACATTATCCTTTGTTGACCAATGGATTTTGCGTGAGTTGGATCGGACCATCGCCGAAGTGCATAAAGCCTTTGATGAATGGCGTTTGGACAATGCCGCCAATGCCATCTACTCCTTTGTTTGGGATCAATACTGCGACTGGTATTTGGAATTAACCAAAGTGCAATTAGCCAATGGTGATGAAGCCCAACAACGCGGCACACGCCATACGTTAATCACGGTACTTGAAGCGGTGTTGCGTCTCGCTCATCCGATTATTCCGTTCATCACGGAAGAACTCTGGCAAAAGGTTAGCGTTGTGGCCGGTACCCGTTGTGAAGACGATGAAACCTCGATCATGATTCAGGCTTACCCGAAGACCGGTTTTGGTTCAAACGATGAGTCGGCTGATCACAAGATGAGCTTAACCAAGGCCATGATTGATGCCGTGCGTAATCTTCGCGGTGAAATGCAACTCTCGCCCTCGCAAAAGGTGCCCTTGGCCGTTGAAGGCAACGCGGAAGTCCTTGAAGCGGTCGCTCCGTACATCAAGCACCTGGCTCGTGTGAGTGACGTGGAAATCACCGCCGATATCAATGCGGCGCACAAGGGTTCCATTGCGCCTGTGGCGATTGTTGAAGACTATAAGCTCATGCTTGTTGTTGAAATCGATGTGGCTGCTGAACGTGAACGTTTAAGCAAAGAAGCCGCTCGACTGGAAGGCGAAATTAAGAAGTCGCAAGCGAAGCTCGGTAACGAAAAATTCGTTGCCCGCGCTCCTGAAGCCGTGGTGGCTCAAGAACGCGAACGGCTCGAAGGCAACACCAAATTGCTCGAAAAAGTCAAAGAGCAATTAGCCAAATTGCCGCAAGCATAACCTCTTCATACAGTGAGGAAAAACGCCTGAGGGAAACTTCAGGCGTTTTTTTTGTTCAAAAGGCTACTTGTGCAAATCCAAAAAGTGGACTAGCCTAGAGGGAGAAACTAGGGTAATCCCTAAATAGGAGGTTTCAAATGACTCGTTTAACAAAATTGGCTTCTGCCGTCGCCTTCTCATTTGCCGTGTTGGCCACTTCAGCGGCTTACGCTGACGCCGGTCAACGTCCGCGCGATCTCGGTATCGAAATCGGTGTTCTGCACACCGGTGCCAATAACGCCATTACCGACGTTAAAGGAGTCCTGGTCGGCCAAGTGACGATGGTTGATGACAAGAAGGGTATGCACACCGGAGTCACGGCCATTGTGCCTCATACGGACAATATCTTCCGCAACAAAGTGCCTGCCGGTATTTTCTTAGGCAATGCCTTCGGTAAGATGACAGGTTATCCTCAGGTTAAAGAACTTGGCAATATTGAAACGCCGATTGTTTTAACCAACACCCTCAACGTTGCCTCCGGTATCAACGGCATTATCGATTACACGTTCTCCTTTAAGGAAAATGCCGACGTGCGCTCGGTCAATGCCATTGTCGGTGAAACCAACGACGGATCCATTAACGATATTCGTGCCCGCTTTGTCCAACCGTCTGATGTGTTAAAGGCCATCCAGTCGGCCAAATCCGGTCCGGTGGAAGAAGGTTGCGTTGGAGCCGGCACCGGCACCATCGCCTTTAACTGGAAAGGCGGTATCGGCACGGCTTCTCGCGTCCTGCCTGACTCCATGGGTGGATACACGGTTGGTGTGTTGGTGCAAACCAACTTCGGCGGTCTTTTAAATGTCGACGGCGTTGAAGTCGGTAAGGCCTTGGGCGGTTATCCTTATCAAAAGGAAATTGAAAGCGCTGACGGCTCCATCATGATCGTCGTGGCAACGGACGCTCCGCTTGATTCTCGCAATCTGGAACGTGTTGCGAAACGCGCCTGGTTAGGTATGGGGAAAGCCGGTGGTGTCGCTTCGAACGGTTCCGGTGATTTTGTGATCGCCTTCTCCACCAACGAAAAGATGCGTGTTCCGTATGACTCGAAACCCTTGGAAACGCTCAATCAAAGTGTTGTTCAAAACGACAACATGACGCCGATCTTCATGGCCACGATCGAAGCCACGGAAGAAGCAATCATTAATTCGCTATTTGCCGCTAAGGACACCAAGACCTATAAGGGTACAACGATCAAGGCTCTGCCGGTCGATAAAGTGCTTGAAATGGTAAAAGCCGAAAATAAACTCGTTGTTAAGAAATAGTTTCTCGTTTGTTTCTAAACAATAGTTCATTGAATGCCCCTGCCTCATCAGGGGCATTTTTAACATCATTCACAAACTTTGTGACACAATGGAAAAGTTTTTACTGAAAGGACTTTTCTTATGACAACAACTCAACGCAAACCCCGTCCCCGTGAATTAGGCATTCCCTTCGGTGTTTTAAAGACCGGTCCCAATAACGCCATTACGGACGTTGAAGGGGTTTTAGTCGGTCAAGTGACGCTTAGCGACGATGCCAAAGGCATGCACACCGGCGTGACCGCCATCATTCCTCATAGCGACAATATCTTTAAACACAAGGTGCCTGCCGGCGTCTTTCTCGGTAACGCCTTCGGCAAAATGGTGGGGTATCCCCAAATTAAAGAACTCGGCAACATTGAAACGCCGATCGTATTAACCAATACGTTGAATTTGGCTGCGGCCATTGACGGATTGATTGACTACACCTTCGGCTTTGAAGATAACGGCGATGTTCGTTCCATTAACTGTGTGGTTGGCGAAACCAATGACGGTACGATCAACGATATCCGTGCACGTTTTGTTAAGCCTGAACACGTGCGCGAAGCGCTTCAAAATGCAAAGAGCGGCCCGGTCGAGGAAGGCGGTGTGGGTGCTGGCACCGGAACCAAGGCCTTTAACTTTAAAGGTGGCATTGGTACCGCGTCTCGAAAACTCGATGCCAACATGGGCGGCTACACCGTTGGCGTCTTAGTTCAAAGTAATTTCGGCGGCCTCTTAAAGATTGGCGGCGCAGAAGTCGGCAAAGCCTTGGGCGGCTATCCCTACCAAAAAGAAATTGAAAGCGCAGACGGTTCCATCATGATGATTGTGGCAACCGATGCGCCGCTCGATAGCCGTAACCTCGAACGTGTTGCAAAACGTGCATGGCTCGGTATGGGTAACGCCGGTGGTATTGCGTCCAACGGCTCCGGTGACTTCGTGATCGCCTTCTCAACAAACCCAGCTGTCCGAGTTGATCATTCGATGGAAAAATTAGCCACTCCGGCTCAGCCCGGTGTTCGCAATGACGACATGACGCCTTTATTTATGGCAACAATTGAAGCAACCGAAGAAGCCATTATCAATTCACTTTTCGCAGCCAACGACACGCCGACTTATAACGGTAAAGTCATCAAGGCACTTCCTGTTGAAAAAGTGATGGAAATGATTCACAACAAATAGAAATCACCCGGTTATGCCGCTACTCATTATGTACTTGAGTAGCGGTATTCTTATCTCTTTTAGAGCTTAATACCGTCTTAAGTCCTTTAACCGTCAACGTATCTGTCAAATCAGTACGGCGACATCGCTGGCTTTTGATCTTCTCTTTGCCACACTGCCACCCCAAATGATTGTTTCTCTTAGTATGGCAATTGCCATACTAAAATCGAAATTTAGTGGATTTTGACAGACTTCGGCAGACTTTTGCGGAAACGTACGGAATCGCCAGAACAGCAGTATTTACAGGGGATTGCTTAAAATAAAGGCCTTCTCGAAGGAAGGCCAAAATTCGTGACTGGCGGAAAAGGGGGGATTCGAACCCCCGAAGCCCGTTTTGCGAGCTTGCACCCTTAGCAGGGGTGTGCCTTCAGCCTCTCGGCCACTTTTCCGCACATACCGAGCCAACCGCTCAGTGAGGATTGGCATTGTATCCGATAATTTTTGATTTTTCAACTGCCACAATGCCTATTTCAAAGCTTTGCTGCGACTCGCTAATTGCGCCTTTCCGTTTAGAACCAGATGAATATTCAGTTAGTCTAAAACTGCAATCTACAAATGCTACACCATCCACAAGTATCGAAAATGCCTCTATTGGTGATTTTTCACACCACACTTTCTACCCGCTCGATCTGCCTTACTCAAAATAAGCTGGGAACAGACTCCCCGAAGTAAGTTCACTTCGGGTTGAGTCAATTGAGTACGTCCAAAAAGTCGTCGAATTCGACGCATGAAAAGCTTGGGTTCTTGAGGATTCAAAATACCGCAATGAATCATCGCTTTTTCAAAGTGATCAAAAAAGCCTTCCGTGGCTTGAGGTCCTGCTAACGGCTCTCCTTCAAAACGCTCTTGCCATTCATAAAGACCGTCCTGCTCAGAGCGTTTATCCATCATGGCCATGTGTAATTCATAGGCCATAATTTGAACCGCCTGGGCCAAATTAAGGCTTGTGCACTCGGGATCGGCCGGAATAGCGGCGCAACCTTGGCAAAGAGCCAAATCTTCATTACTTAATCCGGTTCGCTCACAACCGAAGACAAAGGCGATACTGCCTGGCATCTCCTTTAGATAGTGCACGGTTTTCCCTGCCACTTGGTGAACGGGTTCAATCGGTGCACCGAACTCTCGATCGTAACCAGTCATCGCCCAAGCAAAATCCACGCCATCCAAAGCCTCGAGTAACGATTCATGGGACCGGCTTTTTTGGAGCACATCCACGGAGCTTGTTGAAAAAGCGATCGCCTCTGGATCGTTGGCATAGTCTTTGACCCACGGGTTAACCACTCTCAAGTCCCGAAAGCCCATCGTTTTGATGGCTCGTGCGGCCGAGCCGATATTGCCTGGGTGCGCAGGCTCAACCAAAACAAACCGAACCCGATCGGCCAAAACGGAAGTGGACATCATCAGCCCCTTGAAAAAAATTCGAATGCAAAGCAAGCATTGTATATCTTCCTCGGCAAAATACTTATAGTGTTCGTTGCATCGCAGTGACACAATAGAAAGTAGATACTTAAACACTCTTCTCTTTTAGGATGCGCATGAATAACGATCAAACAACCACTCTTAACGACAAAAATTTAGCCTCCGCTCAGACCGATTTAAAGACACAAACCACGGCCAAGCGCAAACCGTACCGCAGTCAGTTAGTCAATCGCGGTGATGTCTCTCACGGTCGCAACCCCGATGAGGTTCGTGACATTGTGACCGATGACACCACGGAAGCGGCTGACATGCATGAAATTGCCGCCATGGAAACCATCTTGAAGGGCGAAGCCCCAATGGACCGGATCCGTTTGCTGCGGATCATGCTCAAGCAGGAAAAGATAAATATCGCTGAGCCCACTGATGAGACGGCCCCTGATGATGTGCTGGTTAAAGATTGGCGAACCGGAGTCTATCCTTACAAGAATCGCTTAAGCCGAAAAGCGTATGAAAAGGAGAAATTTAAACTTCAAGTCGAGCTTTTGAAGTTGCAATCCTGGGTCAAAGAAACCGGTCAGAAAGTCATCATTATTTTTGAAGGGCGCGATGCGGCCGGTAAAGGCGGCACGATCAAGCGCTTCATGGAACACTTAAATCCCCGTGGCGCACGGGTGGTGGCTTTGGAAAAACCCACGGAAAAAGAACTCGGTCAGTGGTACTTCCAACGTTACGTGGAGCATTTGCCCACTCGCGGAGAAATGGTGTTATTTGACCGCTCCTGGTACAACCGCGCCGGTGTCGAACGCGTGATGGGTTTTTGTAACGAAAAGGAATATCAGGATTTCTTACAGGAATGCCCTGAATTTGAGCGTAACTTGGTTCGTAACGGGACCTACATCATCAAATTCTGGTTCTCGGTAAGCCGCGCCGAGCAACGTCGACGCTTCAAAGAGCGCAAGATTCATCCGCTTAAGCGCTGGAAATTGTCGCCCGTGGATATTGCCTCCCTATCGAAATGGGACGATTACACCGTGGCTAAAGAAAACATGTTTTTAAATACCGACACGGTGGAGTGCCCGTGGATTGTGGTTAAAAGTGACGATAAGAAACGGGCGCGCTTAAATGCGATGCGTTACGTTCTTCACCTTTTACCCTATGCCAATAAAAATGAGGAAGCCATCGGACCGGTCGATCCTCTCTTGGTCGGACGCGCTAATATCGTCTTTGAGCAAGGCGAACAAGCTTTGTTGCCAATTGACACACATCGCAAGGCCAACAAAACACACAAAAACAAATAGTTTGCTTTAAAAGATCGCATCAATCGGGGCAATACGATTCGGTATTGCCCCGGTTGACATGTAGGAAAACGTCAAACTGAAAATTCTTCGCTCACCGAAGAAATAATCGCTCGAAAAATCAGTACAATACATCGGTTAACGACATTATTTCAGAGGATTCCCGAATCATGAGTACACCGATGCTCAATATCGCTTTGAAAGCGGCTCGCGCTGCTTGCACCATCATGAACCGCGCTTCGGACAATTTAGCCAGTCTAGAAGTGCACAAAAAAGCGCATCACGATTATGTGAGCGAAGTGGACATGGCCTGCGAGCGCACGATTATTGACATTTTGCGCGAGGCGTATCCGAATCACCAGATTTTGGCAGAAGAAACCGGTATCACGGGTCCTGAAAAAAGCGCCTATCAGTGGATTATTGATCCGTTGGACGGTACCACGAACTTCCTTCATGGTTTTCCGCAGTATGCCGTCTCGATCGCTTTAAAGCGTGAAAATGAAGTGATCGAAGCGGTGGTTGCCGATCCGGTTGCTAACGAAGTGTTCACTGCGACCCGTGGCGTGGGTGCCTTTGTGAACGGCCGACGCTTACGTGTGAGCAAACGCACGCAGATGGCCGAAGCCTTGGTGGGCACCGGTTTCCCCTTCCGTCGTACCGATGACTATGACGCATTCCTTAAAGTGTTTAAAGAAGTCGCACAGTCGACAAGCGGTTTGCGTCGCGCCGGTGCTGCCTCGCTTGACCTCGCCTATGTCGCTGCCGGCCGCTTAGATGCATTCTGGGAAGCCAATTTAAAGAGCTGGGATATGGCCGCAGGTTCCCTTCTCGTTTTGGAAGCCGGGGGCTTAGTGACAGACTTCAAGGGCGAGAGCGATTACCTTGAAAAAGGACAAATCATTGCCGGTACACCGAAGATTTTCGGCCAACTGCTTCCCATGGTTCAAAAAAATTACGGCGATATCAAGTAACAGCAAAATATGGCAAAAGCAAACGCCAAACTTGATTTAAACGATCCGTTGGCCGGCCACACGCCGGCCATTCGGCGCTTTTTAGAGATCAAAGCGGAGCATCCGGATACGTTGGTGCTTTACCGCATGGGCGACTTCTACGAAACATTTTTTGAAGACGCCGTGCGAGCCAACCGCTTGATTGGGCTCACGTTGACTTCTCGGGGAACCGACGCGAAAGGTGACCCCATTCCCATGGCGGGAATTCCCGAAAAAACCTTGGATCAATACCTCGCCCGCTTGGTGAAATTGGGCGTTTCAGTGGCTATTTGCGAACAAATCGGCGATCCAAGTAAAGGACCGCTTGAGCGGGAATTGGCCCGAATTGTCACGCCCGGTACACTCACGGAAAATGAACTTTTGCCGCAAAAGCAAAATGCGGCGCTTTTAGCCATTTCCCCAGCCTCAGGCCGACACAATGCTCGTCTGGGACTGGCCTGGATGGTGCTTAGCAGCGGCCAATTCAATGTTTGCCTAACGAGTAAAGACGAACTGGCTAGCGAAATCAGTCGAATTTCGCCAACAGAAATTCTGGTGCCGGAATCCTTTAAAGCACAACTTGAAGAAGAACACCTTCACGTCACCATCACGGCATTGCCCGATTGGCATTTCAGCGCCGATCACGGTGCGGCCAAACTCAAGCATCAATTTGAAGTGGAAACACTGGCCGGTTGGGGCTTAGATGACGTGCCAGATGCGGTAAGTGCCGCCGGTGCTTTGCTGGGCTACGCCGAAACCACTCAGTGTGAAAGTATCCCTCACCTTTTGCCGCCCGTTCTTCAAGTCCAATCGCAATTTGTGGGAATCGATGCGGCGAGCCGCCGAAATTTGGAGCTTACCGAAACACTTCGAGGCGATGATGGGCCGACACTTTTTGGACTGCTCGATCATTGTCGCACGGGCATGGGCTCTCGACTTTTGCGTCAATGGCTTCATAATCCTCTGCGAAATGCCGAAGAAGTTGCTTCCCGCCACGAAGCCATCGAAACACTGTTAGAAGAGCGAAGCGTTTTTGAAGCGTTAAGTCAACGATTCAAAGCGCTGCCCGACCTTGAGCGATTGGCTACTCGCGTTGCCATGCGATCCATCCGCCCGAAGGAATTGGCTGCGCTCAGAGACGCTTTACCACGCTTGGCAGCCATTGTTGAAGAGGCACTACCCTTAAACAACGCCTACATTCAAGCTCAACTTGAAAAGCTCGTCATTGATCCGTCGCTTTACGAAAAACTCTCGGCAGCACTTTTAAAAGAACCGGCGACGTTATTGCGCGATGGGGATGTGATCAGCAGCGATTACAACGAAGAGTTAAAAACACTTCGTGAACTTCGGGATAACGTCGGCGAATTTTTAAATGAATTTGAAGTACGCGAACGCGAAGCCACCGGCATTGCCAACCTGCGGGTTCAGTACAACAAGGTGCAGGGCTTTTTCATTGAAATCTCCCGTGGTCAGGTCGACCGCGTACCGGTTCACTATCACCGAAAGCAAACGCTCAAAAACAGTGAACGCTATATCACGCCCGAATTAAAAGCTTACGAGGATAAGGCGCTTTCGGCTCAAGAGCGTTCCGCCCAGCTGCAAAAAGAGCTTTACGCGGAGTTACTTGAATTTGCCGACCGCTTTGTACCGGTTCTTCAAGAAGCCGCGGCGGCCGCGGCAACCCTTGACGTTTTGTTGGCGTTAAGCGAGCACGCTGAAAAAGCCAACTGGGTACGACCGACATTGGAAACGGTACCGGGTATCGAAATTATCGGAGCCCGTCACCCGGTTGTGGAAGACGCCATTGAGCACTACACCCCCAATGATTGCATCTTAATGCCGGGGCGACGCCTTTTAGTCATTACCGGGCCCAACATGGGCGGTAAATCGACTTATATGCGCTCGATCGCCTTGATTGTGCTTCTGACCTATATCGGCAGTTTCGTGCCGGCCACAACGGCCAAAATCGGACCGGTTGACCGCATTCTGACCCGCATTGGCGCTAGCGATGACTTGGCTCGGGGACGCTCAACTTTCATGGTTGAAATGACCGAGGCGGCCGCGATTTTGCATCAGGCAACCGATCAAAGTTTGGTTCTGATGGATGAAATCGGTCGCGGAACCTCCACCTTTGATGGCCTGAGTTTAGCCGGTGCGATCGCTCACGAATTAGCGCATGTCAAAAAGAGTTTCACGCTTTTTGCAACGCACTATTTTGAACTCACAAAACTCGCTCAGACCGAACCTGAAGTCGCCAATGTTCATGTGGCGGCGGTGGAAAACAAATCCAAAATTGTTTTCTTACACGAAGTCAAAGAGGGACCGGCAAGCCAAAGCTATGGGATTGCCGTGGCGCAGCTCGCGGGCGTTCCCGGTAGCGTCATCCGTCGGGCCCGACATATGCTTAACGAGTTGGAAAGCCGTTCGCATGTTAATGAACAACTGGATCTTTTCGCGGATAACCATGTCGAACTCCCCGATGAAGAGACTCCTGACAGTACTGCTTTAACGACCTTTTGTGAGTCCATTAGTCAAACAGACGTTGATCAGCTCTCGCCACGTCAAGCCTTGGATCTTTTATACGAATTAAAAGAGGAGGCGAAAAAGGCGCTTGCCTCATGATGAGGCAAACGCCTTGGGTTAACTCAAAACACCGAAAAGGCTATTGACGCCATTTCGGTGTTTCTTTTTCTAATCCGTGTCGAAACGATCCACCGGATTGTCGGTGACTTGAAGAAAACTCGGCACCACCACCTCATCGTTGCCGATCGCGGTTGATGCGTCTCCGGCCGGTTCGACAGCGACCACTTTAATGTCAAACCGCAACCCAATACCGGCCAACGGATGGTTCCCGTCAAGCACCACAACCCCATCGGCAATGTCTGTCACACGATAGGGGCGATCCAATGTTTCACCGCGAATTTCCGTGTATTGAAGTCCCACTTCAACACCACCCTCAAAGTCGCTTTCCGGACGAATGATGATGGCGCTTTCGTCATAATCCCCAAACGCTTCTTCGGGTTCGAGTTGAACCGAGACCGTATCGCCCGGCTTTTTTCCTTCAAGCGCTTTTTCAATCACCGGGAAAATATCGCCGTGACCGTGTAAATAAACCAAATCATTGGCTTGTTCAATCAAATTTTTCTGTAAATCGTACATTTTGACGGCAATCGTCACCAACGTATCGGTCGCTACTTGCATGGTTATTGTCCTTTCAAAATACTCGCCTTGGTATTGTCATACTCTTCCCGGGTCAATAGTCCCTTCTCATAAAGAGAGGCGAGATCCTTTAATTCCCGAACCCTCATCTCTTCATTGGCACCGGGAATGTAGTAATTATTCTCACCGAGCGGGTTGATTCCAAAACGATTGGTTCCCCGATCCGACCCGATGAGTCCGATAATAAGCGTGAAAATCAATTCCACGCCGGGCACCAAAAGGAGCAACACCCACCAGCCGCTCGCGCCGAAGTCGTGCAAACGGCGCACGCTGGCACTCACGGTGCTCACTAGCGACACCAAGGTTAGCGCCGAGAAAATCATTCCGCTTTCATACACCGCCGGTGACACCGTCACATCGTTGATATCCAAACTTTCGGCCGGATAGGAATAGTAAAGATAAAAACAATACGGAACGCCGATTCGGATCAACCACCAAACCAGGATCACTAACCAAAACCGAGCACGATTTAAACGACCGGTCCAGGAGAAAAAGAGCTTTAGCATAAAACACTCTCCGTCTTGGAAAGAAAAGGGGGCCGAAAAGCCGACCCCCATCCTGACCCAAGCAAAAGGTCCGTTAAGCTTAACGCGTTTGTTCGCTTAACAATGTCAGGATCTTCGGAGCGACGCCAGTCGTATCGGCCTTGCCGTCCGGTCCCAACACATGCACGCGTGTTTCCGTTTCAGAAATCGGTTGCAGATAGATCACATATTGTGGCGCTTCAACCGGCGTGTCACGACTGAACACATTCTTCCAGAAACCTTGTTGAGAACGTTGATCCTCTTCATATTGTTCATCAAGGTATCGAACCAGGAAGAAGCCGCGAGAACGATCTCGGTCTTCCACCGTGAAGCCCATGCGGTCGACGGCCAATGCCACACGACGCCAAGCGCGTTCGAACCCTTCCTTAATGAAGATGCTCGTCGCAACCCCATCGGCGCCTTGTTCCAATTGCGAGATGCTTTCGGTCGGTTGATAGGCCGCTAACTCTTCAACTTGCTTTTGATGCTCTTGCTTAGAAGCGGCAACGGCACGAGGATTGAATTCGGCGTTGATGCGCTGCGACAAGCGCGTGATCATTTCGGCTTCCATTTCGGGATCGGTCGGACCGGGCTGCCAAACCGTGGTATCGTTATCGCCGGAAATGTTCTTAACCACTTCAACCATGGAGCGGTGCGTGATGTAGATGTCCGTGCCTCCGGTTTCCGAGCGCTCCAACCGGGCGCGATATTGATCGCGTTCACCGGTTGAGTAAACCATGTCAATCACTTTACCCAACGTGGCACGGATAATATCCTGAGGCAATTTGGCGCGATTTTCCGCCCAATTGGTTTCCATCACGCCAACGCTCGCGTCTTGACGGGCAAGCGTCAAACCCACCGTGTTCCAGAAATCCTGCACAATCGGCCAAACCTGTTCGGGCGGCAAATTCACGTGAATCCAACGATTGTTGCCTTCACGCATGATCTGAGCGACTTCTCCGACGGGCAACACTTGAGAGACCGGCGCGCTGCTACCTTGTTCAGCGTTTTGCTCGGCCTGCTGTTGGCTTGCCCAAACCGTTTGCGGACGCGTCGGCACGGAATAACGGTCCGACATCGGCACAGAATTCATGTCCGGCGGGATTTCCAACGGCGCACGCGAATCGCTGGTCTCGTATTGAATGGTTTCCTGTGAAAAAGTATCCGACAAAGACGAGCAAGCGGAAAGCGCGATCGGCAATGACAGAATCAATCCAGTACGCACGAATGTCTTCATAAAACTTCCTTTTAGCGGGCCAATCATCCCAGCCGGCCCTTGACACAAAAATAACTTGTTTATTTTACAGTGACGTTGCCAAAATATCAGCGCCAAGCCTAAGATTTTTCGTCAATCCTAGAAAAGCGCCCATGATAAAAGAACTCGAGCGGCGCTTAAAAACGGCTTCATAAAAAGTGTCATTAAGCCCGAAAGCAAAAGCACCACGAGCACAATCATCCCGTATCGCTCGATTTCAGCAAAACGCACCGCGGCGTTATAAGGCAATAGCATCGTCACAATGCGTCCGCCATCCAATGGCGGCAGCGGCAACAGATTAAAAGCCAATAAAGAGAAATTCACCAAGACACCCGCCATGGTGAGATCTAAAAGCGATTGCGTCAAAAAGCCCGTGAGAATAAAGACTTTCAATAACAACAACCACACCAGCGCCTGTAAAAGATTACTTAAGGGACCAGCCAAAGCTACCATTAACATCCCTTGACGAAAGGGTCTCAAGTTACGGGTATTGATGGGAACGGGTTTTGCCCACCCCAATAAAACGCCGCCCATGCCGCTCACAGCCGATCCCAACAGCAAAAGAACCGGAACGACGATGGTTCCGACTAGATCCACGTGTGGAATCGGATTTAGCGTCACGCGTCCCATCATGGATGGCGTCATATCGCCATAACGACGAGCCATCCAACCGTGCGCGGCCTCGTGCATGGTGATCGCGAAAATCATCGGCACGGCATAAATGATGATTTGGTAAAGCGTCTGCTGCATGACATTAACCTAAGAGTTCCAAAACAGTCGGCAAATCCTCGGGCAAGGGCTCTTGCATCCCAGGATCGGGGCGCCCAGGCTTTAATCCATGAAAATCGCTTCCGGTACTCGCGAGAAACCCCATGTTTTTAGCCACCCTGGCGTAGCGGGCATTTTCCGATTCGCTGTGGCTACCGGTGGTCACTTCAATGGCGTTGCCGCCCAGTGCCTTGAATTCTTCAAGTAAGTCAATGTTACTTAAGGGGGGATTAAACGTATAGCGACCGGGGTGCGCCATGACGGCAACACCTCCCGTTTCACGGACTAAGCGCATCGCCTCTGGCAAGGTTTGCCATGGAGTTTTCACAAAAGCGGGCCCATTATCTTTGAGATAACGATCAAATGCGTCTTCTTCCGAGGCGACGCTGCCGCGAGCCACGAGCGCCATCGCGAAGTGGCGTCGAGAAAGATTTTGTTTATTGCCGGCAATCTCCAAAGCCTGCTCATAGGTGTTATAAATGCCCATGGCATCAAACTTTGCCGCCATGGCTCTTGCCCGACGCTCACGCGTTTGGCTAATTGTTTTTGTCAGTTGCACATAAGGAGCCGGATCTTTAAAGCCGAGACACACCACATGAATGGTCTTGTCGCCCCAAGTCACCGACATTTCAACACCATCAATAAACCGAATCCCCAAATCCTGAGCTTTTTTCCGAGCCTCTGTCAATCCCGCCACGGTATCGTGGTCCGTTAACGCAACAACCTGAGCACCATTCTTGAATGCCATTTCAACAACTTGCGAGGGCGAATACACGCCGTCGCTCGCGTTTGAATGCATGTGTAAATCCATTCTCATATAATTTTCGATTCGCTAAAATCCATGTCGCACTGCTTTAAGGCAAGATACTGCCGACACGGGGCAATTATTACAACAAAACAACACTCTAATGATAGACGAGAATTGATATGGCAATTTTTTCAATTCGTGACAAGTTACCACAAATTGCCGAGTCTGCCTGGGTGGCCGAATCCGCGTTTGTCGCCGGTGACGTCGAACTTGATGACGATGTCAGCGTTTGGCCGGGCGCCAGTCTTCGAGGCGACATTGAAAAGATTACCGTTAAGGCTCAAACCAACATTCAAGATAACGCGGTCTTACATACCGATCCCGGTGCTCCGTTGGTAATCGGTGGGCGTGTCACCGTCGGTCACGGTGCTATTTTGCACGGTTGCCACATCGGAGACGATACATTAATCGGCATGGGCGCAACGATTTTGAATCACGCCAAAATCGGAAAACATTCTCTGGTCGGTGCGGGTACGCTGATTACGGAAAATAAAAGCTTTCCAGACGGTGTATTAATCATGGGGCGCCCCGGGCGTGTTGTTCGAGAACTCACCGAAGAGGAAAAGGTCCGATTATCCGACAATATCGCTCATTACGTTGAGCAAAAATCGCTCATGGCCAGTGAATTAAAACGGCTACGATGAAAGGAATTAACGATGGTTAACGACAGCATTTTGCGTTTTATTTTTAAAAACACCCCCATTCGCGGTGCCGCCGTACATTTGGAGACGGCTTGGAGCGCCATTAAACAATTTCAACAGTGGCCGACACCCGTTGCCCGACTGATGGGCGAAATGACCGCCGGTGCCATGCTTTTGGCAAGTTCCATCAAATTCGAAGGCGCGCTCATTTTGCAAATCCAAGGAGATGGCCCTGTGCGCTTAGCGATTGCAGAAGTCAGAAACGGTTTGCTCGTGCGAGCCACCGCCAAACTCAATGAAACCATGGCGGTGACCGATACCATGACCACGAAGGACTTAGTCAATGCAAACGGTCGAGGTCAATGCGCCGTGATGCTTGATCCGAAAGACCGCCGCGAAGGCGATCCTCTTTATCAAGGCGTGGTGTCGTTAGCCGGTGCAAGTCTTGCTGAAGGCATCATGAACTACATGCAGCAATCCGAGCAAATCCACACCCGACTTTGGTTGACGGCCGATGAGAAAAATGCCGCCGGACTCATGATTCAAAAGATGCCGGGCTTTGGCGGCGATGATAAACATCTCATTGATGATCCCGAAATGCTCAATCGCATTGAAACCCTGGCAGGCACCATTACCGATGAGGAGTTGTTGACGCTTCCGACTCAAGAAGTGGTTCACCGTCTTTTCTGGGAAGAAGAACCTTAAGTGTTAAGTGAGGCCATGCCAAAATTTGCCTGCACCTGTTCTCGGGAACGCGTGAGCGCCATGATTTCCCAATTGGGCAAAGAAGAAGCGCTTGGTATCATCGCCGAAATGGGTCACATCGAAGTGCGCTGTGATTTTTGCGGTCGCACCGAACGCTTTGATCTCAACGACGTGATGGCGATCTTCGATTCGGGTGAAACGACTCAACACTAAAACACTATGCAAACTGCGTTTGATTTTTCTGAAAAAAATGATCTGGTCCACTTTACATGCGGCGACATCAAAGGCGGAATCTATATTCATACCGATCCGATTTTGATCAGTATCAATGGCCCTTATCCCCTTGAAGGTGTGAGCGAAGAGTCGCTTGAAAGCTATGCCCACATCATTAAAGAGGATTTTTTGGCTTTCACCGGATTTCAAGGCAAAACCTTCAATGTCATTGCGAAACGGCTGGAAGCCAACGGCCAATGTTTTGTCTACTCCTTCCTTTTTGATCAAGAAGGTGAGTGTCATCGGGATAAACAGGCTATTGAGGCGGTCTTGGACCAAATCGCACCTGAACAAGTTTTGGGCGGCGAGATGTGCCAAGGCTTTTTAGTCAAATTGGATGAAAATCGTCTCTGGGCATTTGAACCGATTCATCATTTTTTCGCTTGCGCGATCGTTGATGCCAAACAGCATACCGTCAATCTTCGCGTCTTTATGGCTGAGCCCGCTGTCATTGACCGAGCCGCTCAGGAACCGATTGCCAATAAATTATTGACTGAAGTGATCCCCGCGTTAGCTGAAAAATACCCAATTTTAAAAATCGACCCGATGGCAAAAAGTGAGAATCCCGACGATCTTTACCGGGAACTTGTCGAGATGATTCGTGGAGTTGAACCGAAAGAGGTTCCACTTTCGGAACGAACCATTACCCCAACAGGTATGGAACCCATCACGATGCGTCTTGCGGTTTTATTCGGGTTTCGTGCCATGCAAGGCGAAGAGGCGGCCGAACACATGACGGTTTTCACGGACGGAAGTGGCTTTTGGCTTGAAACACAATACCCCGTCCCCAACGGCGAACCGATTGTGACGTTTGAACCGAAAACCCGCGAGGAACTGATGGCACTCGCGCACGATCTCATTGAAAGAAGCGAAGCCAAGCAAAATGCGAAAGCGCTTCCTTCTGAGGCAAACAAACTCAATTAACCGCAAAAAAGGCGTGTCGCAAAAAGAATCCGACACGCCTTTTTCTCAATTAGGCTGCGGCGCGATTTAGAACAATCGTGAGCATAGCGGCAATACCCGGGGCAATAGCCTTGTCGTTAAAGTCAAACTTATCGTTATGAACGCCGACAGTGTGCGTCTCATCACGCATTCCTAAACGGAAAAGACACCCCGGTCGGGCATTAAGCATGAAGGAAAAGTCTTCGCCACCCGCGGTGCGTTTAAAGTCACCAACATGATCGTCCCCGAGCGCTAATTTAGCTAGCGCTTTGGCCTCTGTCACCCGTTCGGGATCGTTATACATGGCTGGATACAGTCGAGTGAAAACCGGATGGGCTTTGATACCGTAAACGGAGGCAATCCCATGGGCGATCTCGGTGATTCGTTTTTCAATCAAATCACGCACATCAGGCAACCAACAACGAGTCGTCCCGCACAAGTAAGCTTTTTGAGGAATGACGCTTGTGCCTTGGGGGCTACCGGCTTGAGCGCACCCGATTGAGACCACGCAGGCCTTATCGGGCTCCACGTTACGCGACACGATGGTCTGTAACGCAAGAATCGTCTCACCCATCGCAACGACAGGGTCCTTGGCTAAATGAGGTCTTGCCCCATGACCACCCTGACCTTCATAAGTGATTTCAAAAATATCGGCATTGGCGGTGGCAAAGCCGGAAACAAAACCAATGCTTCCGACCGGGAAACCGATTTCCGCATGCAAGGCGTAAAACTCTTCAATGCCGAATCGCTCAACGAGCCCATCCTCGATCATGTAGCGAGCCCCGGCAAATCCTTCTTCACCCGGTTGGAAAACTGCGACAACTGTTCCGGCAAAATCTCGGTGCCCCATGAGGTAATGCACCAAGCCAAGTAACGTCGCCACATGACCGTCATGCCCACAGGCATGCATCCGTTTTTCAAAGCAGCTGCTGTAGCTCACGCCAGTATTCTCGTTTAACGGCAGCGCATCCATATCGGCCCGAACACCGATCGTGCGTCCCGGTTTTTCACCCTTAATCACTGCCACGACGCTCGAGACCTTTTCGCCGCCAACGTTAACAGTGACCTCTTCGCAGCCCATTTCTTTCAAGGCCTTCAAAATTCTTTGCTGCGTTTCGGGTAAATAAAGACCGACTTCCGGATGAGCATGAATATCATGACGAACTTGAGCGGCAAGCGCCGCCGAGTCTTGAACATCCTCGGGATGAACGACAAGAGAGACTGTCATAGCTGAAATCCTTTCTTTTTAGAGCTGATTTTTTGTTTATAGCGCTCGGGACAAAAGAATTCAGGCGGGTAAACCCTAGTTTTGGGCAAATTTCCCTAGAGAGGATTACTGAGGCTTGGGCAAATTTTCCGTTTTGTCAGCACCCTTTGTCTCAGAAGTACCTTCAGGTGGTGTCACCGGTGCGGGACGGTATAAGGGATCGTTAATGATATCGGCAGGAATGGCGCTGCCGGGAATGGCTTTTTGAGGTCTTTGAATACGAAAAAGCACCTCTCCGGGGCGCACCATATTAAGATCGTACCGGGCACGTTCCTCAATGGCATCGAGCCCACCCCGAAGCGAAGCCACTTCTGCGGCAATACGCAGATTTCGGGCATTGGCTTCTTTATTGTCCGCTTCAAGAATTTGAAGTTCCTCGGTGAGCTCCATCATCCGAAAGACCCCACCTTGCCCGAAAAGCAAAGGCCAGAGCAAAATCGCAATCAATATCACCAATAACTTGACGACATGATCGGCAGTTAATCGCATGCTCCGGCCTTCTTAAAACGGTCTATCGACTAGATCGTCCAGTCTTTGATGCAGTAAAAGGCATCGCGACCCGGGTAAACGGCTTGATCATCCAATTCTTCTTCAATGCGAAGCAATTGGTTGTACTTGGCGATGCGGTCGCTGCGGCTCATGGAACCGGTCTTGATTTGACCGGCGTTCACGGCCACGGCCAAGTCAGCGATGAAGCTATCTTCGGTTTCGCCGGAGCGGTGAGACACCACCACGGAGTAACCTGCGCGCTTAGCCATTTCAATGGCTGCCAACGTTTCCGTTAAGGAACCGACTTGGTTCACCTTAATCAAAATGGAGTTGGCCACACCCTTTTGGATGCCTTCACGCAAAATCTTCGGATTAGTCACAAAGAGGTCATCGCCCACCAATTGCACGCGGCGGCCCAAACGATCGGTGAGTTTCTTCCAGCCTTCCCAATCGCCTTCGGCCATGCCGTCTTCGATGGAGATAATCGGATAACGACCGACCCAGTCTTCAAGCACATCGATCCATTCATCGGCCGTGTAGCTCTTGCCTTGGCCCTTTTGAACATAGCGACCGTCTTCAAAGAATTCGCTTGAGGCGCAGTCCAAACCGATCGCGATATCCTTACCCGGCACATAACCGGCGGCCTTAATGGCTTCAATGATGAGTTCAATCGCTTCTTCGTGACTATCGATATTGGGAGCAAAACCCCCTTCGTCACCCACGGCCGTGCTCATACCACGAGCATTGATGATCTTCTTTAAAGCATGGAAGGTTTCTGCACCATAACGCACGGCTTCGCTAAAACTCGGAGCGCCCACCGGAATGATCATGAATTCTTGCAAATCCAAGTTGTTGTTGGCGTGAGCGCCGCCATTGATCACATTCATCATCGGCACAGGCATTTGAACGGCGCCGGCGCCACCCAAATAGCGATAAAGCGGCTGACCGACATAGTTGGCGGCAGCGCGAGCGCAAGCCATGGAAACACCCAAAATGGCGTTGGCACCGAATTGGCTCTTATTTTCCGTGCCGTCGGCTTCAATCATTTGGGCGTCAATCGAGGCTTGTTGCGTCACATCAAAACCGATCAATGCCGGTTGAATCTTCGTGTGGATGTTTTCCACGGCTTTCAAAACGCCCTTGCCATTGTAGCGAGCGTCCTTGTCGCGCAATTCCAGCGCTTCACGAACACCGGTGGAAGCACCGGACGGAACAGCCGCACGGCCGAACACACCGCTATCGAGATACACATCACATTCCACCGTGGGATTGCCGCGGCTATCCAAAATTTCACGAGCCACAATAGCATTGATCGTAGGCATAGTCGATTTCCTAATAAAAAGATTTGCGGTGCGCACGTTTTGTACGACCGACTGAGACAAAAACGTCAACGGGCAAGTCCTCTAACCCGCACTTGCCCGTCATTTTAGCTAAAAATTGTTCTCTAAGAAGGGCCGGGCTTTAACGACCCGGTCAATGGCCACCAAACTTTCCAAGAGCTCATGCATACGCGATAACGGCACGGAATTCGGTCCGTCACTTAACGCGTGTTCAGGATCGGGATGGGTTTCCATGAAGAGGCCTGAAATGCCGACAGCCACCGCAGCTCTCGAAAGCACGGGAACAAAGCTGCGATTGCCACCCGAACTCGTGCCATTTCCACCCGGCAACTGAACCGAATGCGTGGCATCAAACACAACAGGCACATGACTTTCCCGCATGATGGCAAGACTACGCATATCGCTCACCAAATTGCCGTAACCGAAACTCACGCCTCGCTCGCAGGCCATGAAGGCGTCTTCGTTTAACCCGGCTTCTTTCGCGGCTTCCCGCGCCTTAGCGATCACGTTAACCATGTCGTGCGGGGCAAGAAATTGTCCCTTTTTAATGTTGACGGGTTTGCCCGACTGCGCACAGGCTCGAATAAAGTCTGTCTGTCGGCAAAGAAAGGCCGGAGTTTGAAGAACATCGACATAGCGGGCCACTAACGGCACGTCCTCCGCGGTATGCACATCGGTGACAACCGGCACACCCACTTCGTCACGCACCCGGGCCAAAATTTTCAGGCCTTTTTCAATACCCGGTCCCCGATAGCTTTTACCCGAGGTTCGATTCGCTTTATCGTAACTCGCCTTAAAGATATAAGGAATCCCTAAGTCCGCGCAGATTCCCTTCATCTCGCGGGCAATGGTCATCACCATTTCTTCGCTTTCAATGACGCAGGGACCGGCCATCAGAAATAACGGCTTATCCAGCCCGACTTCAAAACCGCAAAGCTTCATAATATTTGATTCCCCAAAATAAGATACAAAAAATCTCAGTCTGTCAGGCGAGCTCACAATAGACTGTCACACAGAACACATCTGGTGCCGCCTCACGTGTTTAGTCACTCAAAACATAGCATAATACATTGCCTGCGTACAAAGGCTAAAGCACCGCACTTTCTACACAGCAGTCAATGCTAATGAAATTAAGCGACTCGCTTCATCAGCCATGAATAGCGGAATATTTAAAAGATCACCGTCTAAGTTGAGGTTATTAAGTGAAAATCGAACCCGTAGCGGTAAATCTTTTTCATGCATGGATTTGAACTTTGCCAAACTTTTAGAGGTCACATTGGTTGAGGCTTTGACCTCGATAGGAATGACAGTACCCAGACTTTCCACTAAAAAATCGACCTCATAAGAAGGATTGATCATCGACCAATACGAAGGCTTCGATTCAAATTGCCCAGCTAAACTTTGCAAAACAAAGTTTTCGCTTAAAGCCCCCTTGTGCTCTTTAAAGATGTCCGAACCGCTTAAGATAATACTGGGATTGACTTGGCAGGCCCTCGTTAATAGACCAACATCAACCAGATAAAGCTTAAACGCTGACGATTCTTCATATGCAGAAAGAGGCACACCGAAGCCCTTTATACGGTGAACAGCTCGAATAAGTCTTGCATCAATTAGCCACTGTAAAGCATCCCCGTATTTTCGAGCATTGGAACGCGGCTCAACCAAAGAGTACTGGAAACGCTTTTGTTCTCTAGAAAGAATCTGCGGCAAACTTTGCCAAATTTTTAAAATTTTCGGAGCCTCAAAATTAGGAGCATGCGACCGAATGTCCTCAATGTACGTGTCGATAATATCTGCCTGAATTTTTCGAGAGGCAGTTATATCCGAGTTCAGGCACCACGCACCCACCACTTCCGGCATGCCACCAATGATCTCGTATTGTTTCAACGCTTCAAGCATTGAATTAAAAAGAAGCTCAGGTATGGGCTCAATACGATCCCATTCTTGAAGAAAAGCACCTAAACCACTTGTTTCCGGTCTTGCCAACAAGAACTCTTTAAAGTTCATGGGTTCGATATCCAGAAACTCTACCTTCCCGACTGGATAGGATTGCGGGTGAGCTAGTGCCAAGCCCAATAAAGAGCCTGCAGCCATGACATAAATATCCGGACGTTTTTCTTTGAAATATTTCAAAGCGTGGATCGCTTCGGGACAGACCTGAATTTCGTCCAAAATAATAAGGTCACCTGTCTGAATCACATGCCCCAGACTAAAGGCTAATGTTTTAAGGATGACATCCGGATCTCTTGATTCTCTGAAAACGGAACCGTATTGAGGATCACTATCGAAGTTAATGTACGTGAATCGATCAGGAAAAGCGCTTTTTGCGAAATCCAACATTAACCAAGTTTTTCCAACCTGTCGAACTCCTCGCAGCAACAAAGGTTTCCTGTAAGGAGAATCTTTCCATTCATAGAGTTTTTGGCTGGCTAAACGTCGCATTTAACACTCCGATATTCCCATTTGCATCAAATTATAAATAAAATGATGCATTCACGCATCAAATTATAAATAAAAAGATGGTCTATTGCATCATTTTATAAAATAAATAGAGACTACTGAAAAAATTGTATCTTCCACAAAAAAATACCCTCTTTTATTTCTATCCTCGTCTAGCTTTAGCTATACTGGCGGGTTGATATTTTTTCGAAATGAAAGGGATGGAAAATGAAGGCGATTGGTTTTGATAACGAGATGTATCTGAAGACGCAATCTGAGCAGATTCGTCGTCGAATCGCCCAATTCGGGGGCAAGCTTTACCTGGAATTCGGTGGAAAGCTTTTCGATGACTTTCATGCCTCGCGTGTTCTTCCCGGCTTTAAACCTGACAGCAAAATCCGCATGCTGCAGCAACTAAAAGATGACGTCGAAATCGTGATCACCATCAATGCGGCCGACATCGAATCAAGCAAAGTTCGCGGCGATCTGGGTATTACTTACGACGAAGACGTTTTGCGTTTAATCGATGCCTTCCGTGAAATGGGACTTTATGTCGGTAGCGTTGTTTTGACGCAGTACACCGGTCAAAAGGCCGCACAAGCTTTCTTGCAGCGTTTGGAAACCCTGGGCGTACCGCACTATCGCCACTACCCCATTGCGGGCTATCCCTCTGATGTCGATTTCATTGTGAGCGAAGAAGGGCTCGGCCAAAATGAATACATTGAAACGACACGCTCTTTGATCGTTGTCACCGCTCCGGGTCCGGGAAGCGGAAAGATGGCCACGTGCTTAAGCCAGCTCTATCACGATCACAAACACGGTATCACGGCTGGCTACGCCAAATTCGAAACGTTCCCGATTTGGAATTTACCGCTCAAGCACCCGGTAAACCTTGCCTACGAAGCGGCAACGGCTGATTTAAATGACGTCAACATGATTGACCCCTTCCACTTGGAAGCTTATGGGGAAACAGCCGTTAACTACAACCGCGACATTGAAATTTTCCCGGTGTTAAATGCCATTTTTGAGCGTATCCAAGGTACCTCCCCTTATAAGTCACCAACGGATATGGGCGTTAATATGGCTGGTAATTGCATCATTGATGATGCGGTTTGCCGCCAGGCCTCTCGCATGGAAATTCTTCGCCGCTACTATGCTGCCGGCGTCAAACACATGCGTGGCGCCGATAACGAGCAGGAAATCAACCACCTCAAGATCATCATGAATCAAGCCGAGACAACGCCCGATATTTTCCCGGCCGTTGCCGTCGCCTTACAAAAAGCTGAACAAACCGGCGCACCGGCTGCAGCCATGATGTTGCCCGACGGTCGAATCGTAACGGGTAAAACGTCGAGCACCTTGGGTTGCGCATCCGCAATGCTTTTAAACGCCTTAAAGCTTTTAGCCGGCATTGATCATGACATTGATGTCATCTCCTCGCACGTGCTTGAACCGATCTGCCACTTAAAGACTGATTACTTGTTGCACAAGAATCCGCGTTTGCATATCGACGAAGTGCTTTTGGCCCTCACCATTTCCGCCCTTCATAACGAAGCGGCACAGAAAGCCAAAGAGCAGCTTTCAAAACTTCGCGGCTCTGAAGTGCATTTCACCGTGATCATCAGCGAAGAAGATGAACGGATGCTCCAGCGATTAGGTATCAATGTGAGCTGCCAACCGCGCTACGAAACAACGCGTCTATATCACAAGTAATACAGACCGCTTTCTCTCAAACACTCGAAGTCCTTGGAAAATTTTCCGAGGACTTCTTTTTTTTGCTAAGTGTATTTTGGTAACACTTTCTTCGTTGACCGACTCGCTGACATCCATTACTGTTTAGTTAGAGTATTGCTTTAATCAGGAGGATGTCATCATGTTGCATCATGCTTTCGGTCCTCATTTTTTGGGCCCGGCCGTCTTTCCCGGTATTCCGAATCTTTTGCTGCTTTTGATAGTGGGTGTCGCGATTTGGTATTTTCTCATTCGAAAAAAAGAGTCGCAGACTGAGCCCAACATCCCGACTCAACAATGGGAAACGGATCCGGTACACGAAAAGAAAATTGCCGAGTTAGAGACGGAAATTACCCGCTTGCGCATTGAAAATGAACTATTGCAAAAAATGCTCACAAAGCGCCAAGAGGAAAGTCATTCAAAGTAGTTTAGATCTGCATCTAAAGGAAAATCCCCGATTGCGGGGATTTTTCTTTAAGGTTTCGTCTTATCGCTATCTTGCGGATCCGTTGTACAAGTACATGTTCCGGTGCATCCACGGCCTTTACCCGCGGCAGCGCCCCCCTGATTCCATTCGGGCTGCAAAGAAACGTGATCAATATTGAAGTGTTCCTTCACGTGTGTACGGATGGCATTTAAAATCCGAGGC
>URFF01000008.1 GCA_900546995.1 uncultured Sutterella sp. | reverse complement strand
TCTTCCGATCTTACCCCCTGCCGTCGACAGAAGTGACCATCCGCGGCGAAGGCTTTAAGGATCTTGGTCGTTGCGACGATCTTTCCAAGATTGCTGACTATACCGGTGAAATTTGCGTGAAGGGGCCGCAGGTAATGGCTGGCTACTGGAACCGCCCTGATGAAACAGCCGGTGTTTTCCGTGATGGTTGGCTTCGCACGGGTGACGTTGGCTTTATGGATGCTGAAGGCAAGATCACCATCACCGATCGTAAAAAGGACATGATCTTGGTCTCCGGCTTTAACGTCTACCCGAACGAAGTCGAAGGCGTTATTGCTTCGATGCCTGGCATTTTGGAATGCGGTGTCGTGGGTGTTCCTCATGAACGCTCCGGCGAAACCGTTAAGGCCGTTATCGTCCGCAAGGATCCGTCAATCACTAAAGAAGACGTTGTGAAGTACTGCCGCACGCAATTAACGGGCTACAAGATCCCGAAACAAATCGTCTTTGTCGATGCACTTCCCAAGACTGCGGTCGGTAAGATTTTGCGCCGTGAATTGAAAGATATTCAACAGCAATAGCTTTGTTTTCATCAAAAAGGGGTGCTTCGGCACCCCTTTTTGATCAATAACCTGGCACTCAAAATCTTTGAACTGCGAGTCGCCAAACTTTCAGCATCCCAACCTTTTGCCTCTAAAGCTAGGCGTTTTTTCCATTAGCAATCTGCTAAAAAGCGCTGAAACAATCCCAAAAGTGGAATTCATTCAGCGCCTTGAAAATAACAGGGACTAAAGTAATTACTTCGTCAAAGCTTGTTGCTTACGTCGCTTCATAATGAGCTGGGCAATCAGAACGACCAACACAGCCCCAACGATACAGCTTGCGTAATGCAAAGTCGCGCTTTGCGGCAAATGCTCCACAAAGAAGACGTCGCTTGTCACCAGTCCGCCACCAATCCAACCTAAGAGCGCACCGCCAAATGTCACAATAATTGGGAAGCGATCAAATAGACGCAAGATAATTTGGCTACCAAACACAATGAAAGGCACGCTCACCACCAGACCAAAGATAATCAAAAGCGTTTGATGATGCTCGTGAGCCGCTTGCGCAGCGCCCGCAATACCGATCACATTGTCAATACTCATCACGAGGTCAGCCACAATAATGGTTTTAATCGCCGACAAAACCTTTGTACTGGCTTCGATATGTTTATCTTCCTCTTCGTGAGGAACCAACAATTTCACCCCGATGTAAATCAAGAGTAAGCCCGCAACGGTCTTGAGTAACGGTAATTGCAACAAGTAGACGGCGCATGTAATGAGCACCACGCGCAGTGCAATGGCGCCAAAGACGCCCCAGAAGATACCTTGACGGCGTTGTTTCGGAGGCAAATTACGGCAGGCCAATGCGATCACCACCGCATTATCACCGCCTAACAAAATGTCGATCATGATGATTTGAGCAACGGCACCCCAGTGCATCGTTGTAATCAGCTCGGTCAACCATTCCATGGTGTTTCAATTTCCTTTTAAGAACAAAAAAGTTGTCCGAAAGTGTAGCGCAAAAACCATTAGCCGAAGCTTAAAAAGATCGATTAGGACACAATTTCAGACAGAAAAAATTAAAAACTGAGCGAATCCTGAAAATATTTTTTAGAGCAATAAATCGGTGCATAGGGCGCGGCCTGTGTAATCGTGATGAGTCCCTCACGCGAGAGCTCCAAAATCGCTAAAAAACTCACCACACGCTCTTGCATCGTGTGCTGCCCTTGCACCAAATCGTCAAAACTCACAAAACGAGCGTTTTCAACCTGTCGAATAATCTCGGACATGAACGCGTGAATGGAAAGTTCCTGGCGCTGCACTGTATGACTCATCTTGAGATCAGCATGCTTCATCACCGATAACCAAACTCGAGCCAGTTCCTGCGGCAACACTTCAGGCAGCGGCTCATCCTCTGCTTCGAGTGCGACGTGCCCACGCCAAAAGCCATCGCCCACAGTCGGCAATGCATTTAAAAGCTGTGCCGCAACCTGAATCTTTTCGTATTCCGCAACTTCCCTCAAAATACGCGCTGTCGGATCCTCTTCCTCTTCACCCTCTTCGGTGACAGGCGCCGGGAGTAAGAGCCGACTTTTAATCACCATGAGGTCCGCAGCCATCACAAGATAGTCAGAAGCCAATTCCATATTCTGAGAGCGGATCTCCTCGACATATTGCATGTACTGATCCGTGACCGCCGCCACCGAAATTTCATTTAAATCGAGGCGTTGTTTTCGGATGAGATAAAGCAATAAGTCAAACGGTCCCTCAAAAGACTCCAAAAAGAGCCTGAGGGCATCAGGCGGGATATACAAATCCTCGGGCAGCTGCAAAAGCGGCTCCCCTTTGAGTTTGGCAACCGCCACCACATCCTCGACTGACGGTGTCATGTCGGGAATGAGTGATTCGTCCACATCAATTAAAGGATTTTTTTTCACGAATATCGAATGGATAACGAAAAAAAAGGCAGAACCTTCGGAAAAATCAATCCGAAAAAGATTCTGCCCTTAGTCTCAGATTAGTAGTGAGGCACGTACATGCTGTCTTTGACCGCTTGAACTAAATCAGCCGGTTTTTCACCTTGAGCCAACTTATGTTCATAAGCGTACTCGGCAACCGCCACAGCCACCTTTTCGGAGATGTTGCGGATATCGCTCAAAGACGGATAGAGGCTGCCGTGAGCCAAATCGTCTTCGCTTACCAACTGGGCCAATTCACGAGAGGCGGCAAGGAACATGCCAGAGGGCATCGTCTTTGCCTTCACCAAGGAAGCCGCACGGCCCAAAGCCGGGAAGACGTAGGAGTTGTTGCCTTGACGCGGCACAAAGGTCTTGCCATCAATCGTGACCGGAGCAAAGGGCGAACCGGAAGCGAAAAGCGCACGGCCTTCGGAGAACTTATAAGCCATCTCGGCGGTACACTCAGCCTTGGAAGTCGGGTTAGACAACGCGAAGATGATCGGGCGTTCGTTAATCGCGCTCATTTCGCCAATGATCATGGAATCAAAGGCGTTGTGCTGAGCAGCAACGCCAACGATGGCCGTCGGGCGAAGTTGTTGAATCGCCTGTAAGAAGCTCGTCGCCGACTCGGCTTCGTGAGCGAAGTCACGCTTATGAGCGCTCAAGTCCGTACGAGCCGCCGTCACCAAGCCCTTCGAGTCAAAGAGGAAGCAACGCTTGCGACCTTCCTCAATCGTGCAACCGGTTTCCTCAGCAATGGCTTCAGCCAAGAGGTTGGCAATACCGGTTGCGGCTTCTCCGGCACCCAAGAAGAGCACACGTTGATCGGCCAAACGGCCACCCGTCACTCGCATGGCAGAATAAAAACCGGTCACTGCCACGCAGGCCGTGCCTTGAATGTCGTCATTAAAGCACAACGTCTTATCTTTCCAACGATTCAAAAGACGGAACGCATTGGCGTTACCGAAGTCTTCAAATTGGATCAAGGCATTGGGCCAACGCTTTCTCACGGCGACCATGAATTCGTCAATGAGTTCATCGTAGCTTGCGCCACTCACGCGTTCTTGACGCAAACCGAGGTAAAGCGGATCGATCAGATATTCAGGATTGTTCGTACCCACGTCAATTGTCACCGGAAGCGTCTTTTCCGGAGCGACACCGGCGCAGGCCGTATAAAGGGCTAACTTACCGATAGGAATACCCATCCCGTTAATGCCTTGGTCACCCAAGCCCAAAATGCGTTGACCATCGGTCACCACAATCACTTCGACATCATCTTGATCCAAGTCATTTAAGATGCTTTGGATATTGCCCTTATCCTTAATGCTTAAGAAAAGGCCACGGGCTTGCATGAAAATGTGGCTGAAATGCTGACAGGCTTCGCCCACCGTCGGGGTGTAGATAATCGGCATCACTTCTTCAATGTGATCCATCACCACCTTGAAGAAAAGCGTTTCGTTCGTGTTATGTAAAGAATCCAAAAACACGTAGCGCTGAAGCGGCAACGGGAACGAGCTCATGAGCTTATAGGCACGATCGGCCTGTTCCTGAAGCGTTTCAACACGCGTGGGCAATAACCCGCGCAACTTATTAGCCCGACGTTCCTCTTCGGTGAAGGCCGTTCCCCGATTGGTTAACGGATCGCGCAACATTTTGTGACCATAGCACGAACAAGTCATTTGTTTTCTCTTTAAAAAAGTAAGCGGCAGGCCAACCCCGCCACATCGGTTGTAATTGTAGCCCGAAACTCAGTCAATTAACCGAGTTTATTGATCTGCGCCAACCGCTCCTTGGCGGTTTTCGCTTCATCGGATTTCGGATAACGTTTCAGGAGCTGATTCAAGCTGTTTTTAGCGGCTTGAACATCGCCGTTACTAAGTTCCGATGAAGATTTCATCAATAACGCTTCCGGTGCTTTATCCGACTTAGGGTATGTCCTATAAAGGTTATTGGTGATTTGAATCACAGACTTATAGTCTTCGAGCGCGTAGTAGGAACTCGCGCGCCAATAGTCAGCGTCTGCCGTATAAGCCGATTTAGGCCAGTTCTTTTTAAAGGTATTTAAAGCCTGAATGCAGCCTCTGAAATCCCGATTGCGAAATAGCCCCACGGCTTTATCGAATTCACGCCGTTCGGCGGGTTTCACCGTAATTAACCGCCCGTTGAGTTCGACCTGAGCGGGTTCGATTTCCACCAAACGTTTATCAAGTGTCTGCACTTGGCGCGTGAGCTCTTCCATCTCACCGTTTAAGCGGCGGTTTTCCGCACGCAGGCTCTCGACTTGAGTCATCAAGTCAACTTGAGCGCGCTGCGAGGCTTTAAGTTGCTCACGCAACTCCAAAATAGCGGTTCTCGCCTCATCATCGGCAAACGCCCAAGCTGAGCCCGTCTGCAGACCAATGGCGGCCAACGCAAGCACTAGAATCGTCTGTCGCATAGTCATTCCCTTAAAAGAAAAAGCGTTTTAGCGTGCTCCATTCACAACGCCAAAACGCCTTCTCATGCGATTACTTCGTACGATATTGAATATCAACGCGGCGATTTTGCTGGTAAGACGCTTCATCGTCGCCTAAGGCACGAGGACGTTCTTTACCAAAACTCACGCTTTCCATGCGTTCTTCAGGCACACCCAAAAGCTGCAAGCGGTTTTTAACGCTATCGCTTCGCTTTTGACCTAAAGCCAAGTTGTATTCACGACCACCGCGAGCGTCGGTATTGCCCTCTAACACGACCGTTGCCGTCGGATGCGTTGCCAAATATTGAGCATGCGCTTCAATCATGGCTTGTGACTCAGCGGGGACGCTATAGCTATCGAAAGCGAAGTAGATGCTTTGCTGGCTCAAAGGCGAAGCCGGATTCGTAAAAGGATCCGCGCCGGCGTTGGCATCCGGACCATTCGGGTTAAGGTCAACAGAGGAGCAGCCAGCCAGTAACCCGGCCGCAACGGCCAATCCGGCCCAAAAAACTTTGCGTTTTAATTGCATGATGTAAAACTCCCTGAAATTTGATTCGGGCTTATTGGTTCAATTATTTTAATAACGGACCCCAGGTGGGTTCACGAATATCACCATTTTGACCGGAAAGACGCGTTCTAACCAAACCGTCCAAACTGACGGTTGCCAGCACGCCTCGTCCTCCCAACTCGGTGGCATACACCAAAATCTGACCGTTCGGTGCGAAAGTCGGCGACTCATCGCGTGTCGTATCGGTCAAAATCAACTGAGACCCCGTTGTCAGATCCATTAAGGTCACTCGAAACGCTCCCTGCAGACGAGAAATAAACGCGAGTTTATCGCCTTTGGGGCTAATCGCCGGACTAATGGCGTATTCATTGGAATATGTGACACGCTCTGCTGCGCCTCCCGTGACCGGTTGACGGTAAATTTGCGGCGTGCCGCCCCGATCGGAGGTGAAATAAACATAACGTCCATCGGGACTAAACACCGGTTCGGTGTCAATGCCTTGACTGTTGGTGAAGCGACGCAAATTCGTGCCGTTTAGATTCATCAGGTAAATGTGCGTGCCGCCCCCCATGGAAAGGGCTACGGCCATGGTCTTACCGTCGGGACTAAAACTCGGCGCGGAGTTATTGCCTTTGAAGTTCGCCACCGCGCGGCGTTCTCCCGTGCGGACGTCGTGCATGTAGACCACCGGCTTATTCGCTTCAAACGACACGTACGTCAAAAGCAGGCCGTTGGGCGACCACATCGGCGAAATGATCGATTCTTTACTCTTGAGAGCGGGTTGGGGATTTTCGCCGTCACTATCGGCCACCACCAATTCATAATCATGCGGACCGCGTTGCAAAACGTAAGCTAAACGGGAAGCGAAAATGCCCCCTTCACCGGTTAACTTCTCATAAATCGCATCGGCGATTTGATGCGCGGTTAAACGTAAGTCAGTGGGCGTTGCCACATAGCGTTTTTGATCAATCACCGCGTTTTTGACGGTGTCCACCAAACGGTATTCGACTTCCAAACGGGTTTCGGAGGCTCGGACAATTTGTCCGACCACCAAAGCCGAAGCGCCCATTTTCTGCCAGAAAGCCCCACGCGGCGCACTTACATCTTCCGCGGGCACTTCGCCCATGACTCGAATGGCTCGAAAAGCGCCGCTTCGTTCAAGGTCCGCGGTGATAACCTGTGCGAGATCCACCGGTGCGTCACGGGTTCCTTGAAATTGGGGGATGGCAATCGGTAATTGATTGGCACCCACCCCCGTGATCTCAATGCGAAGTTGCGCCATCGCGGGTAGGGCTGCAAGACCACTTGAGGCCATCCCGGCGGCTAAAAACGTTCGACGATTAACAGACATAAGAAAACCTTTGATTTTCCCAACAGCATTAGCCTGATTCTACGGCAAAAAAGTGCTGCGCCTAATCTTTGCGGCACCGGTTTTTGCGATTCGTTACAGATCGCGCACCGAGCAAGAATGCTCGGTGCGTATCGATCCGATTAGTGACGGAAATGACGTTCACCCGTAAAGACCATCGTCACACCGCGTTCATTGGCAGCGTCAATGACTTCTTGGTCACGGATGGAGCCACCCGGCTGAATGATGCAGGTTGCACCAGCATCCACAATCACATCCAAACCGTCGCGGAACGGGAAGAAGGCGTCGCTTGCCGCAGCCGTACCCTTTAAGCTAAGGCCAGCTTCTTCAGCCTTGATAGCCGCGATGCGAGCCGAGTCCACACGGCTCATTTGGCCTGCGCCCACACCCATCGTCATACCATCTTTGGCAAACACGATCGTATTGGACTTCACAAATTTCGCCACGCGCCAGGCAAAAAGCATGTCTTTGAGCTCTTGAGCCGTCGGTTGCTTTTCGGTGACCACGCGCAATGCGTCAGCGCTCACCACTTGCAAATCAGGCGTTTGAACCAAAAGACCGCCACCAACGCGCTTGAAGTCAAAGTCGTTGGTTGCCGTGCCCATGTCAATGGTCAAAAGACGCAAATTGGGTTTCTTCGTCAAGATAGCGAGCGCCTCTTCGGTAAAGGACGGGGCCATGATCACTTCGGCAAATTGCTTGGCAATCATTTCAGCGCAAGCACCGGTCACCGGCGTATTAAAAGCCAAAATGCCGCCAAAGGCGCTCTTGGAATCGGTCTTAAAGGCCTTTGCGTAGGCTTCGGCGCTATCGGCGCCAACCGCCACGCCGCAAGGATTGGCGTGCTTGATGATCACACAGGCCGGTTCGTCAAACTGACGCACCGCTTCCCAAGCGGCATCGCTATCGGCGATGTTGTTATAGCTTAACGCTTTGCCATGCAATTGATGGTAGCTTGCCAATTGACCTTGACCCACGCGCACTTCACGGTAGAAAGCCGCCTTTTGATGCGGATTTTCGCCATAGCGCATATCCTGCACCTTCACCCATTGACGCGTGAAGGTTTCCGGGAAGTCCTTCTTCGTCATGTCGTCATTTAAAGACGTCAAGTAGTTGGAAATCATCGCGTCATAGCGGGCCGTGTGACAAAACACCTTTTTAGCCAAGGCAAGGCGGGTTTGAGCGGTCACTTCACCGTGGCTCTTTAATTCGTCGATGATCTTCGAGTAATCCGCCGGATCCACGACAACGGCCACGCTTTCGTGATTTTTTGCCGCCGCACGAATCATCGTCGGACCGCCGATATCGATATTTTCGATAGCGTCTTCAAACGTGCAATCGGGTTTGGCAATCGTCGCTTCAAACGGATAAAGATTCACGACAATGATGTCAATCGGATCAATGTGGTGCTCTTCAAGCGCCTTCATGTGTTCGACCACCGGGCGACGAGCCAGAATACCCGCGTGAATTTTCGGATTGAGCGTTTTCACGCGACCGTCAAGCATTTCCGGGAAACCCGTGTAATCGGCCACTTCTTGCACGTCAATGCCGGCTTGGGCGATCAATTTGGCCGTGCCGCCTGTCGAGAGCAAGTGATAGCCCAAAGCGGCCAACTCACGAGCAAACTCGACAACACCAGTCTTGTCGGAAACACTCAGCAGAGCTTGTTTACGCATGATTTTGATTCCTTAAAAAAAGTTAAAAACAAAAAAACAAAAACAATCTTTTTCAGTCGAGGTTATATTGCCGAAGCTTTTTATGCAGTGTGTTGCGATTAATACCCAACAATTGCGCCGCCGCGCATTTATTATGACGAGTGCGCTGCATCGCGAATTCCAATAGGGGCTTTTCCATGGCACTTAACACCATAGGATAAAGCGCATGGGGTTGAGCACCCTGCAAACTATCAAAATAAAGCTCCAGATTGCGGCGAACGGCCGCCTCTATCGTCATCGGTGCTATTTCGGCCGTTTGCTCCTCTTTAGCAAATACCGCTCCTAACGCACCGGCTTCTTTCGCAATCGATTCCATAAGAAAACCTCTTGCACCTAACAACCTTCAGCATTCAAACACCAGCCGTGCGATTGAAAGTATTTCACCAACAACGCATACTGCTCATTGGGTGTTTGAGCCTGACACAGCGGACTTCGCACCGTGGCGAAATCCGGAAAACTATCCAAGTACCATAACAAATGCTTGCGAAACGTTTGTGCGGCGACAACCGGCGGATAATACGCGTAATGAGCCCGCGCGTGCGACAAAATTGCCTCGGCTTTTTGAGCCCAATGAAAATCAAATGACTGCCCGGCTAACACCGCTTTCATTTGAGCAAACACCCAAGGCCGCCCCAGAGCACCGCGGCCAATCATCACTGCGGCCGCCTTGGTGTAATTTAAAACCGCACGGGCCCGGTTGGCATCGGTTATATCACCGTTAGCCACCACCGGAATTTTCACCGATTCAACCACTCGAGCGATGGTTTCGTACTCAGCCTCACCCATATAGGCATCGGCCCGCGTTCGACCGTGAACGGTCAGCATCGCAAAGCCAGCCTCTTCCGCCATCTTGGCAATCGTGACCGCATTCTTATGCGAACGATCCCAACCGGTGCGGCACTTCAGTGTCACAGGGATCTCGCACTCAACCGACGCTTGTCCCAGCGCCCGAATAATCTCAAAGGCCAACGTCTCATCTCGCATTAAAGCGGATCCACAAGCCACGTTACAAACCTTTTTAGCCGGGCACCCCATGTTGAAATCCACGATATCGGCACCGATCTGCTTGGCTCGAACAAAAGCGGCGCTTAGCGCCAAAGGATCCGCTCCCAAAAGCTGCACGACACGGGGATGGGGTTCGTTATCAAGCGCAAGGCGCAAGCGACTTTTTTCACTTTGCCACAGCTGTGGTTGACAAGACACCATTTCACCCACCGCGTAATCAGCGCCAAAATAACGACACTGTGCTCTAAAAGGGGAATCTGCGACGCCAGCCATTGGCGCAAGAAATAGATTGCCCTCGATCCGATACGGTCCGATTATGATACTCATCGCTAGGGGGAAAATAGGGTTGTCGGCTTAGCTCTCGCAAGCACGACTAATTGTAATCAATTTGCCGAAAAATTAGGCAAATAATTTCAATTATCCGCCTAATTCCGACACAAGCTCTCACCGTGAGGCCAGACGCTGCTTAAGTTCCGGTCCCACAATCAAAATAATGATCGACAGGAACAAAAGAACGATCCCCGTCACCGATTCCATCGTGTAGGGTTCATTGAGAATGAAGATACCAATGAGCGCAGCCCCCATCGGCTCTCCCAGAGTCAGTGTGGAAGCGATCAAAGTCGGCGTGTTTTTAAAACCGATAAGCTCAAGGGTAAAGCCTAAAGCGGCATTGACAACGCCCAACATCCCGACGCAGAGCGCTCCGCGAGGCGTGAAAATCCACTCGGTCGGAAAGATAAAGAAAAAGGGCAGCATTAAGCAAGCGGCCATCAGCATGGCAATGGTCATCCCCTCTTCGGCGGAATGCGGCTGCGCAACTCTCGGTGCGACAATCACACTCACGGCTAACGTGAGTCCCGCTAAAAGCGGCAGAATCACGGCATACCAGACGAAATCCACCCCATCGACCATATTCACGAGCACGAGCCCGGCAATTGCCAATAGCGTGGCGATATACCAAAGAAGATCGGGTTTATCTTTGTAGAGGAACGCTTGAATAAGGCCCGCGAAAATCGGTGTTGATCCGACTGCGATCACGGTGCCCACCGCCACGCCGATCAGGTGTACCCCTTGGAAAAAGAAAATCTGATAAAGCCAAAGCGCGACGGCGTAAATGGTGATGGCCTTCCAATCCCAACCATGCAAACGGATTTTCCCGTATCGAATCAGGCACCAAAGTGAAAGCGTAATCCCACCGATCACCAAGCGGGAGGCGCCGACAACATAGGGCGTATTGCCTTCGGGCGCAATCGCCTGCCAAAAACCATTGGTTGAAAAAATCAGAACGCCCGCCAACAAAGACAACGGGCCAAAAAGCGTATTTTTTGCCATTTCAAAACCTCACAAACCGCTATGCCTTCGAATACACCGAGGTCGATAGCATCGAATTCAAAAGTTA
This sequence comes from uncultured Sutterella sp., assembly GCA_900546995.1. GTDB lineage: Bacteria > Pseudomonadota > Gammaproteobacteria > Burkholderiales > Burkholderiaceae_F > Aphodousia. The sequence goes on along the minus strand of URFF01000008.1, from coordinate 26,010 downwards.
ATTAGTTCAAAGAGTGTTTGAACTCAACACGCAAACGAAATCTCAAAAATGTTTGAGGTTATTGAAAAGAAGCTAGGAGAAACAACTGGGAAAAATTGATTAGACAAAAAGGAAAAGAAATTGTTTTGCATCGGAATAGACTTTCTGCAAAAACAAAAAAGCGTCCCGCAAGACTTTCTATTTTAGTCAACATCATTGGGGGGGAACTTTTTTGCGGGAAGCAGGTGCTCGGAGCGCTCCCATCTCATCCACGAGTGGCGGATTTTAGCAAAGAGTCAAACTTTTTTTCTTCCACTGCCTAAACAAAACGACTGTCATGACTTGACTCTTTGGCCAAAGCATCAAGCGCCTGAGGAGTGCCGACATTATTCCAATATCCCGAGTAAATTTCCCCGCTCACACGCCCCGCATCGACAAACTGATAAAGCCAAGGGAAAAGCTTTTCAAAGCGCACGGGTTCAGAACGGAAAGTTCTCGGTGAATAAACCCCGATACTGGAGAAGGTATGTGTTTTGACTTTCCGAGTGATCCGACCGTCAATTAACCCCATATCCCCCTCTTGGTGAAAATCAGGATTAGGAACTAAGACCAAATGCGCGTCAATTTGTCCGCTCAACAATCGCTCACGTTGGGCAATAAGGCGGGCAAAATCAAAGTCTGTCGCAATGTCACCCGCCACCACGATAAAAGGCTCATCGGACTCACCCGACAAAAGCGGCAACGCTTTGACAATGCCACCTAACGTTTCAAGCGACTCGTCATACGTCGATCCTTCCCGTGAGTAAAGCATACGAACACCGCGATAGGTGTCTCCCAGTATCGGATGAAACGTGTCAGCCAAATGCGCGATATTAACGACCACCTCGTCAATACCGGCGGCTTTAAGACCATCAATTGACCAATCAATAAGGCGCCTGTCCCCGGCTTTCAATAGCGGTTTGGGAAGTTTGTCAGTCAAGGGCCGCATGCGCTTTCCCCGCCCCGCGGCCAAAATCATCGCTCGCATCGTTTTAGAAGGTGTAACCGTACTGGGGCACCGTGCCTTCGATTTGATCCATCAAATAAAGCAGCGGATGCAACTCGTCGTAGCGATGAACCGTTTGACGAACATAGTTCACAAAGCGAGGCGTATCGGCCAAATACTTATCCTTGCCGTCTCGATAATGCGTACGAGCGAAAATCCCCAAGATTTTTAAGTGCCTTTGAATTCCCATCCACTCCACGTCTTTCCAGAATAAACCGAAATCGGATGAAACCGGCAGTCCGGCTTTACGAGCGGCTTCCCAGTAGCGAACCGTCATGTCAATCACAAAGCTTTCATTCCAACTGATGAACGCGTCGCGCATCAGGCTTGCGATATCGTAAGAAATCGGTCCGTAAACGGCATCTTGATAGTCCAAAATGCCGGGATTGTTCGGATCGGTGGCCATCAAGTTACGCGGCATGTAGTCGCGATGCACAAACACCTTGGGTTCGGCCAAATTATTTTGAAGAATGCGTTCAAAACAGACTTTCAAAAGAGCCTGTTGACGATCATTTAACGTAACATGACGGTGTTTATCAACATACCATTCGAGGAACAGATTGATTTCCCGCGACAAAAGCGCGTGATCGTAATTCGGTAGAACACCCTCTTCGGTGCTTAATTGCCACTTGATTAAGGAGTCAATGGCGCCCAACATCCACTCACGAGCATTGTCTTCGTTCAAAATATTGAGATAAGTCTCGCGCCCCAAATCACTTAAAAGCAGAAAACCGTTTTTAACATCGGCTTCGTAAATGGTCGGAACGTTAAGCGCGGCTTTCTGAAAAAGAGCCGTCACTCGAATAAAGGGTTCAACCGACTCAAAAGCGGGTGGCGCATCCATCACAATGAACGTTTCTCCTTGATTATTCGCAACACGCCAATAGCTTCTGAAGCTGGCATCTGTACTAGCCGGCGTTTCGCTTTCGGGACTAATCCCATATTTGTCCGACAAAGTCGACAACCATTGATGACGTTCAAATTGACGATCCGACACCGTCCTTACTCCTTAACTTTTGAAATTAACCAATTATTTTGCTTGGCGAATTTTAACAAGAATGAGTAGCCTGTACCTTACAAAAAAAAACAATGTGTACCTTACAAAAAATCAATGTGTACCTTGAATAAAAAACAAAGTGTACTTTTGTTTTAATGCAAAGTTATCTACGCGACGGTGCATCCAGCCGTGACCGTGCGCAAATTTCAGTGGATACCTTCGGCTATAATGAGGCATTATTTGATATTGTCACTTGTTTTTAGCTTTTCAATGTCCGAGATGCCTTCCGAATATCACCGAGCCAGCCCGGCTCTTAAGGGAATTGTTGTTGCGTGCGCATTGGCCTGCTCGGCCATGGCACAGGCATCGGATGCAACCCGCTTAAGAAGCGCTTCATCCTTGGATGATTCCGCCGATCTAATCAATGAAAATACGGCCAGTTTCGTCACGGCCGATCGGATGGAAACAACCGACGACAACATTTACCTCACCGGCAACGCCGAAGTGCGTCGCGCCGGCACCGTGATTCGCGGCGACAAGATCACCTACACCCAATCGACTGACACGGTCAATGTGAAGGGCAATGCCGTGGTCATCCGCGAAGGAGCTCGCTTTACCGGCCCGGAATTGTCCTACCAGATTGAAACCCAATCGGGTGAAATGCAGGATGTCTCCTACGAGTACGCCGCCAAAGGCGTTCGGGGACAAACGCAATATGCCCAATTTACGAGCGGCGTCAATACTCAGTTCCGTAACGCGACACTGACTACTTGCAAACCGGGTAGTAAAGCCTGGTGGGTTGAGGCCGATACACTCACGATTGACGAAGACTCGCAAATGGCCTATGCCGAAGATGTGAGCTTTCACTTGGCAGGTCTTCCTGTGATGGCCACGCCCTGGGCGATGTTTCCGACCGGCACTCAACGCCAAAGCGGTCTTTTAACCCCGACCATGGGGATGAGTTCCACGCGCGGTCTGGACTTTTCCATTCCGATTTATTGGAACATTGCACCGAATTACGACTATACGTTTACCCCGCGCGTCATGACCAAACGTGGCGTGATCCTCGGCAATGAATTCCGGTTCTTAACACCGTACATGGGCGGTGAGATCACCTATGACTATTTGCCAGATGACAAGGAGACAAACGACTCTCGCTACGGCGCTCAAGTGCTTGCCTGGGCTCGGTGGAATGGATTTAACCTTAACGTTGATTACAACAAAGTAAGCGACGGTCGTTATATCGCAGACTTCTCCAATAACATCTACGATACGTCCGAATCGGTCCTTGCCCAAGATTTCCGTTTAAGCTATGGGCAAAGCTTTTGGCACACCTCGCTTTCGGTGGAAAAGAACCAACCGCTAGCGCGTGATGACGGCTCCACCTACTCCAAGCCTTACGAAAAAGTGCCTCAATGGCAATGGCGGGGTTACCTGGCTGACTTAGGTGGTTTTGAAGTTAAAAGCCTTTTTGAAGCAACGCGCTTTTCTCATCCGGACAAAGACCGGCGAGTCCAGGGCGATCGCTTCTACATGAACCATTCGGTTGCCTATCCGATGCGAGGACCGGCGTGGTTTATTACGCCTAAAGCGATGATCACCGGTATCGGCTACAACCTGGATGAAATGAATAAGCTCTCGAATTCCATTCGGGACACGTATGACAAAAATTCGAGTATTTTTGCGCCGAGCTTGAGTTTGGATACGGGCTTAATCTTTGAACGCGATACGTCCTGGTTTGGAAAGTCGGCGATGCAGACGTTGGAGCCCCGACTCTTTTATACCTATACGCCGTATCGTGACCAAAGTCGCATGCCGACCTTTGATAGCTCCTACGCTGACTTGAGTTTTTCGAGCTTTTTCTCGGAAAATCTCTTTACCGGTCATGACCGCTTGTCTGAAGCCAATCAGCTGTCATTAGTGCTGACGTCTCGCTACTTAGACCGTAAGTCAGGTAACGAATTCTTGCGTGCGTCAATCGGTCAGCGCTACTACTTTAATGATCAGCGCGTACCGCTTTACCGCGGTGGCACGATCGGTGTGACCGATGAAGTAAAAAGCGACTTCCTCGCAAGCTTTAGCGCTCGGGTGACAAAAGATATTTCCACAACCGCAACGGCGCAATACTCGACTTCAGAGAGCCGCTTCTCACGTATTAACGCCGGCATTCGTTGGCATCCGAAGCCCTCGGCTGTCATGGGGCTATATTATCGCTACAATTACGTGCCAGATTTGCCGCAGTATCGTGATGACCGTATCAAACAGGTTGACTTCGCTGTACAGTGGCCGCTTACGAATTCGCTCTACGGACTTGCCCGCTACAATTACTCGCTCTACGATAAAGAGCCGGTGGAAATGTTAGCCGGTATTGAATACGTGGCCGACTGTTGGGCGTTGCGTTTGGTCGCACAACGTTACCTCACCGACCAGGATAAGTACGATACGAGTTTTTACGTGCAGCTCGAGCTAACGGGCCTCGGTTCCGTGGGATCCAATCCGCTTGAAGAGTTGCGTCGCAACATTCCGGGCTATCAATCGCCCACCGCATCGCCGGGCTTGACCGGCTTATACGACTATTATGAATAAACTGAAAGTGATGGCGTTGCTTGCCGCCTTTTTCTCAGCAAGTGTCAGTTACGCTCAAACAGCTGCCAAGGCGCCGGCCGCAGCTGAACCTGCAACGCTAAACGCCGTGGTTGCTGTCGTCAATAACGACGTCATCACCACCAATGAGCTCACTGAACGCGTGCACTCCGTGGCACTTAATTTACGCCGGCAAAATATTCAATTGCCGCCCATGCCGCAATTGCGCGCTCAGGTCCTCGAGCAACTGATTCTTGAACGTGCTGTCGCTCAGCGTGCTCACGAAACCGGCATTCGAGTCGATGACAATTTAGTCAACGTCACGATTGAACAAATCGCCGCTCAAAATAAAATTTCCGTCACGGAATTGCGCCGCCGCTTATCTTTGGACGGCGTGCCCTTTAACCAATTCCGTGAAGAAATCCGCAGTCAGATCATGACGCAACGCCTGCGTGAACGTGAAGTGGATGCGCAAATCAATATTCCGGAAAGTGAAATTGACGCCTTCTTAGCCGATCAAGCCGGCTTTAACGTCAACGACACGGTGGAATACAACGTCTCACAGATTCTCATTCCGACAACGGAAAGCATGAGTACGGGCGAAGTCAATCAGGCCCGAGAATTAGCCGAAGATATTTTGGCCCGAGCCGAAAAGGGCGAAGACTTCGGTCAATTGGCTGCAAGCTACTCTCGCATGAGTAATGCGCTTGAGGGCGGTTCGATCGGTTGGCGTACGCTTTCTCAATTGCCGAGCACGTTAGCCGGCGCAGTGCTTGATGCGCAACGCACTGAAAGCCACGTTGCGATGAGCGTAAGTTCCGACGGCTTCTCGATTGTTAAAGTCAACGGGACGCGCGACGGCGTTCAAACGAAGCTTGCCGGTGGTCCAGTGACCCAAACTCACGCCCGTCACATTTTGATGGCGGTCACTCCGGTCACGGATGAAGCCACGGTTTTATCTCGCATGAACGATATCTATAACCGCTTGACGAATAACCACGAAGATTTCGCAACGCTTGCTCGCTTGCACTCGGTTGACGGGTCGGCTACGCGCGGCGGTGATCTCGGTTGGTTGCAACCGGGCGATACGGTCCCCGCTTTCGAAGACGCCATGAATAAACTTCAACCGGGTGAAATCAGCAAGCCGGTGAAGTCTGAGTACGGCTACCACATCATTCAGGTGATTGACCGTCGTCAGGAATCGGCCAATGCCGAGCGTGTACGCCACATTGCCCGCCAAACGCTTCGCCAACGCAAATTAGCAGAAGCGGTGGCCACTTGGCAGCGTGAATTACGTGATAAGGCCTACGTGGAAATCCGTCGGGACGAGCTGTATTAATTCTGATTCATCGTGGCCGATGGCATTTGCCACCGGCCATTTTTTCTTACCTTTTATCAGTTTGACATCAACACCATTATGCAAAACGGCTTAGAAGGTCATAAAGCACGCAAGCGCTTCGGACAGAATTTTCTGCATGATGAACACTGGATCGGTCGCATTATTGCCACGATTAATCCTCAAGCAGGCGATACGATCGTGGAAATCGGCCCGGGTCAGGCAGCGCTTACCCGTCATATCATTGATGCGATCGGGCACGAAACCGCTGTTGAAATTGACCGGGATTTAGCGGCTTGGCTTCAGGAAACTTTCGCCGATCGCCTCACACTCATCGAAGCGGATGCCCTCAAACTGGACTGGCAAAGTGTGCATCCTGATAAACGTTTGCGCATCATTGGCAATCTCCCCTATAACATTTCGAGTCCCTTGCTTTTTCACCTGATGAGCGTGGCTGACCGTGTGATTGATCAACACTTTATGCTGCAAAAAGAGGTGGTGGATCGGATGGTCGCGCAACCGGGCAGCAAAGTCTACGGACGGCTGTCGGTGATGTTGCAATACCGCTATCGTATGCAGAAAATGTTTGATGTACCGCCTGGCGCATTTACTCCTGCACCCAAAGTGACAAGCTCCATCGTTCGAATGGTGCCTCTGCCTCAGGAAGCCCTTTTAGAGGTTGATGCGGAACGCTTCTCAAGTGTCGTCGCTGCGGCTTTTAATCAACGTCGGAAAACGCTACGCAATGCCCTTTCGAAACTCTTGACTCAAGAAGACATTGAATCAGTAGGCATCGATCCTAGCGTACGGGCTGAGAGCCTACCGGTTGAGGCGTTTGTCAGACTCGCCAATATTAAAGTGACGACACCTGGCGAGTCTTAAATTCAACCCATTGTGCATTTTCAAACTTAAGCGCTTGATTTTTCAGGCGCTTTTCCTATTTTTACATCCAAACATTATCCCTTCTTCATTTCAATAATGTCAAAAACGTGTAAAAAGTCATCATCAATAATCTCATTTTCGTGCAAATCATGTACTTTGATAAGTGCAATTTCGTGTGAAAACGGCACCATGTTTGCTTTAGATGTCCTCTTCTTGAAACGATGAGACCGTTTTTTTTCCTATTTTGTTGACTTGATCCAACGGCCACAAACGACCTTAACAAAGTCTTGACGAACTGATTCGATATACTCAAAGCTCGTTTCAACTCATCTTTCGGAAAGGATACAACATGCGTAAAACACTCGTTGCACTCTCTCTTGGACTTGCGCTTAGCGGTACGGCTTTAGCTGCCGACGATTTCCGCTTAGTCATTCACGGCGGCGCCGGCAATATTGTCGAAGGCCGTTTCTCGCCTGAAGAAGAAAAGGCATATCACGAAGGTCTGCAGGCGGCTTTAAAAGCAGGTTACGAAGTTCTCAATCGCGGTGGTACTTCCGTTGAAGCAGTCAAGGCTGCCATCAACCAAATGGAACTCAATCCCATTTTCAACGCCGGTCGCGGTGCGGTCTTCACTAATGAAGGCAAAAACGAGTTGGATGCCTCCATCATGGACGGTAAGACATTAACGGCCGGCGCTGTCGCTGGTGTGACAAACGTCAAACATCCGGTCAACTGTGCCGACTTGGTCCGTACCAAGTCTCCGCACGTCATGATGGCTTCAAAGGGCGCTGAAAAATTCTGCGCAGCTAACGGCGCTGAAATCGTTGATCCTAAGTGGTTCTTCACTCAACATCGCTATGACCAATTGAAGAAGGCTCAAGAAAAAGAACAAATTCTTCTTGATCATGACGGTGCCAAAAAGACCTCCAATGCCGAACTCTACATTGATCCTTTAATGTACGACTACAAGTTTGGCACGGTTGGTGCTGTGGCCTTGGATAAGCACGGCAACCTCGCCGCCGCCACCTCCACGGGCGGCATGACCAACAAGCGTTTTGGCCGCATCGGCGATAGTCCCATTATCGGTGCCGGTACTTACGCCAATAACGATACGGTCGCTGTTTCCGCAACCGGTTCTGGCGAAATGTTCATCCGCACGTCGGCTGCTTACAACGTCTCTGTGCACTACAAGTACGATGGTCCTGATGTGCAAAAAGCCGGTGAAGCTGCGATCAAAGATGTCGGCGCCATCGGTGGCACGGGTGGTTTAATTATTCTTGACCGCAAGGGTCACTATGCCTTCCCGATGAACTCTGCCGGTATGCACCGCGGCACCATCGGGCCTGATGGTAAGCCTATGACCGCTATGTATGGTACGGAAAAATTGCGTGAATACAAAGCCAAATAACGTGCTGTAGTACACTTGAAACCGCCCGGACTTCGGGCGGTTTTTCTTAATCGGAGAGATGCCAAAGGACGAATCAAAGACTCTGATCTGATCATAATGCTTTAAAAATGTTTCTACACTCTCCGAGTTATCGTTCTTTTAGAAATGGTTAACAGATGACCGTGGTTCGATTATTGAAATACTACAATGTAGTATAACGAGTAATATTACGAATATGTATACAGTCGTTGAAATGCCGACTTTCCTGAAGACCGCAGAAAAAAATTGGACGGAACAAGATAGAGTGTAGTTCGTCAATTGGATTGCCTCTCATCCTCTAGCTGGCGATGTGATCCCTGAATCTGGAAGTCTCAGAAAAGTTCGCTGAAGTGTCAAGGTCGTGGGACAAGAGGTGGGGTTCGCGTGATTTATTTTAATGTGCTTGAAGATGGGAGGATTTGGCTATTGATTGTTTATTCAAAGAGTAAATTTGACAATCTTCCAAAAGCACTTTTACGTGATCTAAAGGAACGAGAAAATGGTTAAAAAACAATACGCTGATGATCCTGAATTGGATGAATTCTGCCACATGCTCCTGCAGTCGGTTGAAGAAATGAAAGCAGAGAAAGTCGCAAGAAAGACTGTTTTTACGCTTCCCAACATTAAAGAAGTACGAAAAAAAACGGGCTTAACACAACGTAATTTTGCAACATTACTAGGAGTGTCCCCTAGAACTTTGCAAGCTTGGGAACAAGGTAAACGGAATCCTTCTGGTGCTGCAAGAACTTTGTTGGTGATTGCAGATAGGAATCCGGCTATTTTTGCTGATTTGCTACAACACTCTGCTGTGTGACTATTTTTTCCTGGCGATTAAAACGGTAAGCTTGGAATGTAGATCCCTTTCAGTTTTTGCCTAGCCTCTAAGTAGTGGGGATCTATTTCAGCAACTCGCTTCCAAAAGCGAGCACTGTGATTCATCTCGTCAAGGTGCGCTAATTCATGCGCAATCACATAATCAATGATTGACGGCTCCAAATGAATTAATCGCCAATTCAAACGAATTTTGCGATCGGCACTGCAAGATCCCCAACGCCCTTTGGCACTCGATAAACCCCATCCGGAATAAGACACCAAAGCGTTGGCGGCGATCGCTTTGAGCCGTTCACCAATATAGCGCTCGGCTTCCTTACGAAACCACACCTGAACCAAATCCCGAATTCGTTCCGATGAAGCGTTTTTAGTCAAATTGACAATGAGCTGCGGCCCAAACTCATCGTCTTTTTTATAAACCGTGGTCGCTTGAGGATCTAAAACCATGGTGAGTGGCTTACCGAGATAAGGAATGTATTCTCCATCAGCAAACCGTACGGCCTGTGTTCCCACTTCCTTTTGCCAATCGGCAAATTGCACCAATTTTTTCTGAATCCAATCCTCACGTTTTTGGATCATCTTTTCGATGTCAGCCACCGGCACCCACCGAGGCGCCCGAATCGTCAATCCCCGTTCATCGATGACAAAACCCACGGTTTTGCGCTTTGCTCGCTCAAGACGATAAGAAAAAGCCGGCGTTAGCGTAAAGGACTCACGTTTTTCAACTGCAGGAGGTGCCTTCGGTAAGCGGGGTTGGCGACGAAGATGCTCATCACGATCCGGCTTATCCGTTAAAGGATCTGCATTGAAAAAATCAAACGCGAGTTGCTTCACGAGCGTATGCCTCCGGAGAAATGCGTCGCATTTCTGCTTCAATCCATTGAACCAATTCGGTCTGCACGTCTTCAAAGTCTCGTCCTTCACTTTCAATCATCGGGCCAACGGAAACGGTAATCTTGCCGGGCTTTTTCGCAATGCTGTTACGAGGCCACAAGTGACCGGAATTAAGCGCAATGGGCACTATCGGAAGACCGGTTGCAACGGCTAACCGTGCTCCACCACTTTTGTAATGTAGTTTTTCTTCACCAGGGGCCGTTCGCGTGCCTTCCGGGAACATCACAATGGACCACCCTTGAGCGATTTTTTCACGACTTTGTCTTAAGACCTGATCATAGGCTCGCCCATGGGCCTTGCGATCAATGGCGATCATTTTAAGTGTCGCAATAGCTTGTCCAAAAACCGGCACATAATGCAACTCACGCTTATAGACAAAAGTGGCGTAATTGGGCACGTGGCTAATCATCCAAAAGACTTCCCAGGCCGATTGGTGTTTACTTAACACCAAAACCGGACGATGGTCTTTCGGGAAATTTTCCATGCCGTTCATCTCATAGCGCAAACCACAAATCACCTCAGCGCACCACAGGATGAAGCGAGCCCAACTTGCTCCAACCCGATAGCGCCAGGCAAGCGGCAAGGGATACATCAAGATGATGACAATCGCCACCGGAATCAACGTGATTGCCAGCACAATATAAAAGAGCCAACCGCGAAGCGTTGACATAATTTCATCCCCTTTAGACGATAAAAGGCTCCCAAAGCGGAGCCTTTTATTCATAATGCAACGAATCGAAAGCTTACTTCGCTAAACGAGAAAGCTCTGCCACTTGATTCATTGTACGATGTAAACGAGCCAAGAGGGCTAAACGATTGGCACGAAGTGTTTCATCGTCCACGTTGACCATCACATCTTCAAAGAATTGGTCAACCGGCTCACGAAGCGTTGCCAACTGCGTCAGCACATCCGTATAAGCACCCTTTTCATAGGCGGCATTGACCTTCGGTTCAATATCGCATAAAGCGGCATATAAGGCTTTTTCGGCATCCAATTGCAACAAGTCGCTCTTAACCTCATCGCTTGCCGCCGGACTCTTTTTAAGGATGTTACCAATACGCTTGTTGGCAGCCGCCAAGCTTTCGGCTTGAACCATTGCAGAGAAGCTACGCACGGCTTCCAAACGAGCCGGAATTTCCAAAACTCGAGCCGGATGCAAAGCCAACACGGCATCGATTTCCTGAGCGCTATAACCCTTTTCCTTAAAGATCACACGTAGGCGGTCTTCAAAGAATGCCAAGAGTTCGCTGCGGGCATCGGTGACACCGGGAACCACCTTTAAGGCTTCGTAACCAATGGTGACCAAATCCGTTAACGAAACCGTCAAACCCTTTTCAAGGATCATGCGCAAGATACCCAATGCGTGACGGCGTAAGGCAAACGGATCCTTATCACCGGTCGGCATCTGACCGATACCGAAAAGACCGGAGAGGGTTTCAAGCTTATCGGCCAAAGCCACCGCAATGCTCACGGGCGTCGAGGGCAAGTCATCCCCCGCATAACGCGGCTGATAGTGCTCACGAATGGCTTGAGCCACAATGGGATCCTCGCCATCGTGCAAGGCATAGTATTCACCCATAATGCCTTGCAATTCCGGGAATTCACCCACCATTTGCGTTAAAAGATCAACCTTAGCCAGCTGTGCAGCACGCACCGCTTGCTCGCGATTGGCACCGATCAAGTCAGCCACGCGAGCAGCAATCGCCTTCACGCGTTCCACGCGCTCGGCTTGCGTCCCCAACTTATTGTGATAAACCACATGAGCCAAACCCGGCACGCGGCTTTCAAGCGTCACCAAACGGTCTTGATCATAGAAGAATTTCGCGTCAGCCAAGCGGGCACGAACCACACGGGCGTTACCCGAACGGATGGCATCGCCCCCGTCCTTGGCTTCCAATTGAGACACCAAGAAGAAACGGTTCATCAAGTGGCCTTGAGCATCTTGCACGGCAAAATACTTCTGATTTTGCTGCATCGTCAAAATCAAGCATTCTTGCGGCACGCTCAAAAATTCTTCATCAAACGAGGATTCATAAATCACCGGCCATTCGGTCAAGGCCGTCACTTCATCAATCAAATCCTCAGGCATGATCGCCACGCCGCCAATCGCTTCAGCCATGGCTTTTACGTCGTGGACAATCTTTTCACGGCGCTTCGCAAACGAAGCCATCACTTTGCCTTCGGTTTGCATTTGCGCTTCGTAGCCATCCGCGTCCTTAATCGAAATTAAATCACGGGTATGGAAGCGATGACCGCTCGTTAAACGATCAGCTGTTAAGCCGAGAATCGACACGGGGACCACATCCGCACCGAAAAGCGCCACCAAGTGTTTAGCCGGACGAACAAAGGAAACGGTCGTTTCACCGTCGGCTAATTGATAGTGCATGACTTTTGGAATCGGAAGAGAGCTCACGGCTTCTTCAAGCGCTGTTTGCAAACCATGAGCCAAAGCCACACCGGCGCGAATCCCTTCGTAAACCAACTGTTCGTTTTTACCGTCGTTCACACGCTTTAAGTCAGCCACATCGGCTTCAATACCAAGCGCCTTCATCTTTTTAAGTAATGCGGGCGTTGCATGACCTTCGGCATCTAAACCGACGCGAACCGGTACTAACTTTTGCTTAAACGCTTCGTCAGGCGACTTTTCCAACACTGCAGTGATCAAAACGGCCAAACGGCGCGGCGCGCCGAAAACCGTCACTTTGGAGTTTTCGGTCAAAAAGTGCTGAGCCGTCAGACTCTTTGCGATCGTATTGGCAAATACCTCAGAGAGTTTTCCAAGCGCCTTCGGCGGCAACTCTTCGGTCTGTAATTCCACTAACAAACTATTCATTTCAAAAACCCTCTTTACTTATTCTTTTTCAACATCGGGAAGCCCAAACGTTCACGCGAATCGTAGTAGCTTTGAGCCACTGCGCGGCTAATCGTACGGATACGGGCAATGTAGGCTGCGCGTTCGGTCACACTGATCGCACCGCGAGCGTCCAAGAGGTTAAAGGTATGACCGGCTTTAAGTACCATTTCGTAAGCGGGCAAGGCAAGATTTAATTCCATCATGCGCTTGGCTTCGCTTTCAAAGTAGTCAAATTGCCCCAAAAGCTTCACCGGGTCGCTTGCTTCGAAGTTATAGTGGCTTTGTTCCACTTCGTTTTGATGGAAAACGTCACCGTAGGTGAGCACGCGTTCGTCGCCATTCGGTTCCTTCCAAGTGGTGTACTGCAAATCAAAGACGTTATCGCAATTTTGCAGGTACATCGTGAGGCGCTCCAACCCATAGGTGATTTCACCGGTGATGGGTTTGCATTCCAAACCGCCCACTTGTTGGAAGTATGTAAACTGCGTCACTTCCATGCCGTTCATCCACACTTCCCAACCGAGACCCCAGGCACCCAAGGTCGGATTTTCCCAGTTGTCTTCCACAAAGCGGATGTCGTTGACTTCAGTGTCAATGCCCAGTGCGCGAAGACTACCCAAATACAAATCGACAATGTTAACGGGAGCGGGCTTTAAGACCACTTGAAATTGATGATGTTGATGCAAGCGGTTGGGGTTTTCGCCGTAACGGGCGTCCTTCGGACGACGAGAAGGCTGCACATAGGCAGCACGCCACGGCTCCGGTCCCAATGAGCGCAAGAAGGTCGCAGTGTGCGACGTACCCGCACCCACTTCCATGTCAATCGGTTGCATCAAAGCGCACCCTTGCTGGCTCCAATACTGCTGCAAGCGCAAAATGACATCCTGAAAAGAAATCATAGATCACCTCGGCGAATAACGAGCTGCCACCTGGCAACACCCCAACGCCTTCTCCTTCGTTAATCAAACACGTTACCGGGATTGAGTATCCCGAAAAAATCAATAAAACCGCAATCCTGCACCGTGCAAGGTGCAAAGGGTCTATTTTAAACGTTTTGGCGACGCTTTAGAAAAACGGAAAGCGCCACACCTACGACAAACATCGCAAACGCCCATAAAAGAGCGGGCCAATCCCCCATCCGAATATAAGGCGTCGCTTCGCCCTTTGCCGTCACCACCGTCACATCACGCAAAGCGCTTTCGTCTGAGGGTAGCGATTCAAGCACCTGCCCTCGAGCATCGACCAAAGCCGTGACGCCGCTATTGGTGACATTCAATAAGGGGCGGGCGGACTCCTTGGCTCTCATACGCGAAATCTGCAAGTGTTGAGAAGCCGCCTTATAGGGCCCAAACCACTTCAGATTGGACAGATTGACCAAAAGTTCAGGCGACCCCTCGTGCCACGCATCCCGCCATTCATTGCCAAAGAGGTTTTCGTAGCAAAGATTAACGCTAGCCGGGTGACCGGACAGATTCATCAAGGGTTGCGTATCGGCCCCAGCCGTTAAATCACTCATCGGGATACGCATGGATTCCACAAACCAATGAAAACCCCAGGGCACAAATTCACCGAAAGGCACCAAGTGACGTTTTTCGTAGACGGACAGTTCACCGTTTGGCGTCAAATGAATCGCCGCATTGCGAAAATCCCCTGCCTGCGGCTCCCAAAAGGCGTTAAAGAGCAGCCCCTTCTTTTCTTTTTTAACCCACTCGGTCAGGCGATTCATCTCCTGAGGCATTCGCTGAACCGATATCGGGTAAACGGATTCCGGTAAAATCACCAGGTCAATATCCGGCTTCTCAACAGAAACGTTATCCAGATAAAAGTACACCTCATCGAAGCGTTCGCTCATTGATTGTTGCAAAAGGCGAGGCTCTAAATTGGGTTGAATGAGACGCACTTTAAGCGTCCCGGCCGATTCGCTCCAAGGCACCCGATCACCCACCATGCCTAAAAAGAGAAGTGAAAACGCCATGATGGCGCATGCGCCCATGTAAATCCATTGACCGCGAAGCACCCAAAACGCGGCTAAAAGGCCGGCAATCCACGTAAGAGCCAGTAAAACGCCAAAGGAGCCCAAAATGGGAGCGATACCGGCAATCGGCCAGTCAATGACAGCATAGGCCGGATTTAACCACGGGAAACCCGTTAAAAACCATGAGCGAATCCACTCGGTGAGTGTAAAGGCAGCCGGAATCGTGAAAGCCATGCGAAGTGCAGCGTTTTCGGTTAGACGCGTTGCAATTGCAAAGGCCGCGGCAGGAAATAGTCCCAATCCCAACGCAAAAACGCAGGTAGTGACATAGGTCCATTCCAGGGGCATGTAGCCATAGTGGTACATGCTGAAATAGACCCAATTGACGCCCACCACAAACCAACCGAACCCGAAGGCAAGGCCCCACAAAAAGGCGTCTTTCACTTTTTGGGTAATACCAACCAGATAAAAGATGATAAGTAGCCCCGCCAATGCGTAGATGGGTTCATTAGCGGGCGCAAAAGCGCTTGCAAGCGAAACCCCGGAAGCAAAACTTAACACCAAGCGATAAAGGTAGTACCGCTTCTCGAAATCAATCACCTTCACTTTTGATTCTCTTTGTCATCGGTCGGAGCCAGTTCCGCTACTCGTTCCACCTTTAGAAGTCGAACCTGACGCTCATCGGCGCGAAGAACGGTAAAGCGGAACTTTTCAATAATCACGGTTTCTCCGGTCTTCGGCATATGCTCTAAACGGTCTGCGATTAAACCACCGATCGTTTCGCAGTGACAGTCTTCATCGGTGTTGATCTGCGTATCGAAATATTCGTTAAACTGCTGAATTTCAGTGAGGGCCTTCACGCGCCAACAGGCGTGTTTGGGATCTTCCAGGATGTTATCGGCATCTTCATCAATTTCATCGAATTCATCATCGATTTCGCCCACAATCTGCTCAAGAACATCCTCAATGGTAATCAAACCCGAAACGGAACCGAATTCATCAATGACAATTGCCATGTGGTTTCGCTCAAGCTTAAAGTCACGTAAGAGCTCGTTTAACGGCATGCTCTCGGTGATAAATTTCACCGGGCGAAGATGCTCTCGAACATTAAACGCCGGATCAATGAGCACATGTAAAACTGTCTTCGCATGCAAAATACCGATAACGTTATCTCGGTCACCATCAAGAATGGCCGGAAAGCGCGAGTGCTCGGTTTCAATCATGTGGGTAAGCCACTTCTCGCGCGGCTCGCTCAGATCCACCACCTGCATCTGAAGACGCGGCACCATCAGGTCGCAAGCTCTGAGATTGGAGAACTTCATGACGCCTTCCATCATCTGCAAGGCCGAGTCGTCAATTAATTTTTGCTCGTTGGCCTCATGAAGCGTATCAATGAAATCTTCGCGCGTGGGCGCATGAAACATGCCCGACAAACGCTCGAAAAAAGAACGATGTTTTATGTTTCCCGGTTGTGGGGAAGGATCAGTACTCATTCGTTAAATCACTAGTTAAACGGAGATTTTTAATCATATCAAGGATTGTTTCGGATTGCATTTGAGATATCTTGATAGATCTTCAGGTTTTTTAAATGATCATTTCAGTCTTTCACTTGACAATTCATAGACCTCCGATCGGTTTCGTTTCCCAACAGCAACAACGGAAATAACTAAAACATTATCCTGAACCTCATAGACCAACCTGTAGCCAAGCGCTTTGAGTTTAATCTTATAACAATCCTTCATTCCTCTTAAATGATCGGCCTCAACTCTTGGATTTTCAATGCGTTCTTTTAATTTTTTTGCGAATTGTCGTTGCACGGTTGGGTCAAGCTTTTTCCACTCCCGAAAAGCTGACTTCCTGAATTTGACACTATACGTCATAAGTAACGATCCAAGTCAACATCAACCAAAGGCTCATCCTTTCTTTCTTGTACTAAACGAATGAGTTCCTGATCGTCAATGTATTCCAACATTTTCTCGTAAAGTTCCTGAGGCACACAATAGAATTCAGGTTTATTTCGATTCAAAATTGCCACTGGAAAGCCGGCACCCGAACGTACAGTTGCCGATGGATTTTTCTTTAATTCGCTAATACTCGCAGTCGTGTCTGTATAAATAATTGCTGTCATTTTTCACTACTCAAAAGACCTATTAACAGGTCTTATTCTAACAAAGAAATTCAAGCAAAACGAGGAAAATTTTCTATTTATTGAGCATATCTTCAACGGATAATCCTCGAAGTTCAACCTCATAATTCTGTAACTTTAGTTCATTGAGAAAGACTTGTGCCTTTTGACGTAACATTTCCTCTTGGAACTTCTTTGGATTAGTTTTTACCTCACCAATCAGAATTTTTCGGGTTTCTTGATTGATTGCCACTAAGTCAATTTCATTTTGTCCCTTACGGTCCCACCAACCGCCCACTAGATCCCATTGACCAGTTTCGAGTGTTTGACGGACGAACCATTGCTCAAGGCTACGTCCTAAAAATGTTGGGAGTGCTTTTTCAACCAATTGAATCATCCGCGTCCACATACCAGCTTCGGCTAATGCCTGCATGTGCACAGGAGAAATAAACTGTAGCCAAAACCGGAAATAAGGATCTGCAATGCGATAGCGCATTTGCCGAACTTTATTCTCTCTCAGAAGAGGACTTACACGGGAAACAATGCCAAAGAGCTCCTCAAGCCTTTTGATATAGGCTGAAACATCTTGGCTAATGTTGTCCTGTATTTCAGAACGTTTCGTCGAACCAGCAGCGATTTTCTGCAAAATTTCAAGATAGATGGGAGAAGACAGTCGAAATTCATTAGCAAGCATTAAATTGCCTTCAGATCGAAACCAGCTCCCATCGTTAGAAAAAATTTGCCGCAGCATGGCTTCGCGAGTCATCGCTTCGTTATCAACAAAATACTCAACATAACGAGCCACCCCACCCGTGAGAGCATAGAGAGTAAGAAAGTCTGCTGGTCTGGCGCCTGCACCTTCTAAAGTAAAAATCTCTTGCAGAGTTGCGCACGAAAAGGCAGGCACAGTCATTAGCACATCACAGCGTCCATATAAAGGCTCGCTTTTGTCGCCGAAGATCCGCTCAAGACTTGATTGAAGCGAGCCGCTCATCACAAGAAGTAATTTGGCATCGTTTTTTCCCAAGTCCCAAACTTTCTGTAATTCTGACCAAAAGGCCGGCGCAAAGCTATCAATGTCCTGACACTCGTCAATAACCAAAACTAAAGCTTGTTTTTTTGATAGTTCAAGGACATAGTTAATCGTTTCAGACAAACGAGTCAGTGTGGGAGGGAAACGAATTTCAAGCTGCTCGGAAAGCATAGAGATGATCTGCACAGCCAATTCCCGCTCAGATGTCACGCGCGGAACAAAGCAGTACACAAAGGGGCAATCTCTACCCTGTAGAGCTTTCAAAATGAGTGTTGTTTTTCCAATTCTTCTTCGACCGGTCACCACCACCATGCGAGCGCAATGCCTTTTTTCGCAGAGCTCCAACTGGCGCCGTAGTGTTTGAATTTCTTCTTGCCTGCCAAAAAATTTCATGAGAATTACCCTAAATCTTAACGCCGTTAAGCTTAACGCCGTTAAGATTTATTGTCAATTCTTTGTCACGAAAAGTTGGAGGATATGTTTTGAAGATTTTGACCTGGCAAAAAGCACGAGGTCAAAACAATCATTAAGCTTTTAAAAGAATGCGGTCTTCGTAGGGGTTAGCAAAACCCAAACGCACCAACGCAGCAATTTCCTTATCTTCCATCACGTCGGCTTCTTCATCATTCATGTGATCATAACCATGGGCATGAAGAGTGCCATGAATCAATAAGTGCGCCAGATGTTCCTCAAAAGACTTATTTTGTTCACCGGCTTCACGAATGAGCACCGGCACACAAACAATCAAATCGGCAATTGCCACCGGTTCGTGTTGGTAGTCAAAGGTCAGTACATTGGTTGCGTAATGTTTATGCCGATATTGGCTATTCATCGCCTCACCTTCTTCGGCATCCACGAACACAATATTTAATTCCGTATCTCGCTCAATCGCCGCCTTCATCCATTTTTTCATGGTCTTTTTGCGCGGCAGTTCAAACTTTCCGTGCTTAACGAAATGAGCTTTTAATTTGGGCATGATTAATTCCTCTCCGTTTGACGGATCTTTTGTTCTTGATGACGCTTTTCATCGGCCTTTGCGTAAGCCTCAACGATGCGGGCGACGAGCGGGTGACGCACGACGTCAGCTGCGGTGAAGTAGGTCATCGCAATACCGCGAACGCCAGCCAACACATTTTGTGCTTCCACCAACCCCGAACGAGTCCCACGCGGCAAGTCAATTTGTGTGACGTCGCCTGTGATCACCGCTTTGGAACCAAAGCCGATACGCGTTAAAAACATCTTCATTTGCTCGGGCGTCGTATTTTGTGCTTCATCCAAAATGACAAAGGCATTATTAAGCGTTCGGCCGCGCATGTAGGCTAAAGGAGCGATTTCAATCGTTTGACGCTCTAGCAGCCGTTGCGTCTTATCAAAGCCTAAGAGATCAAAAAGCGCATCGTAAAGCGGGCGCAAATACGGATCAACCTTTTGAGACAAATCGCCCGGCAAAAAGCCCAAACGTTCACCGGCTTCAACCGCCGGACGCGTCAAAATGATGCGCTCAACCCGATCTCGCTCGTAGGCATCCACGGCGGCTGCCACGGCTAAGTAGGTCTTACCGGTACCGGCTGGCCCAATGCCAAAAGCAATATCGTTATCCAAAATCGCTTGGATGTAATCATTTTGTCGCGGAGTTCGCCCCTGAAGCTCACGCCGCTTGGTGTGAAGCACGGGTGTGGCGACCGACTCTCCGTCTTGCTTTTTAGCCGCCTCACCCACAAAAAAGAGCTGAACATCGTCGGTGGTGAGTTCTTTGCCGCTTTGTGTGACTGATGCCGCTAACGTTTCTAACGCATTTAACGCTTCTCGGGCTTCATTCACAGGACCTGCAATTCGAAATTGCGTACCGCGCCGGGAAATCGAAACATCCAAAATGGTTTCAATCTGACGTAAATTGGCATCCATCGGTCCGACCAATGAGGCCAGCGCACTGTTATCCAAATCCAAATTCAGCGCTAAATTTTTTTCTTCACTAGCCATGAGCATTTAGTCCGCAATGAGTTCCCCACCCAACGTGTGCGGGAATACCTCTGTGATCTTAACGGTCACCATCTGATCAATCAAGCGTTCATCACCGGGGAAATTCACAATCCGGTTATTATCAGTTCGAGCCGACAAAAGTCCCTCACCGCGACGGGCTCGACCAATAACGAGCACGCGTTGTTCAGTCCCCAACATCGCACGGGAAATTTCGGTGGCTTTTGCTTCGTTTTTGGCTTGCAGTAACTGCAAGCGCTTTAATTTCACCTCTTGCGGTGTATCGTCGGGTAAATACGCCGCAGGCGTACCCGGTCGACGACTGTAAACAAAGGAGAAACTCGCATCAAAGCCCACATCATCCATGAGTTTGAGCGTTGCTTGGAAATCGTCTTCCGTCTCACCGGGGAAACCCACAATGATGTCGGTTGCAATCGAAATATCCGGTCGAATGGCTTTAAGGCGACGGATAATGGATTTGTATTCCAAAGCGGTATAGCCGCGCTTCATGGCTGCCAAGATCCGGTCAGAGCCTGACTGCACCGGCAAGTGAACGTGATTGACGAGCTTGTCGATCTTACCGTAGGCATCAATAAGACGCTGCGTGAATTCTTTCGGGTGTGAGGTCGTGTAGCGAATACGCTCAATGCCATCGATTTCCGCGACGTATTCCAAAAGGGTTGCGAAGTCCGCAATTTCGCCATCAGGGGTTTTTCCGCGATAGGCGTTCACATTTTGTCCCAAAAGCGTCACTTCTTTAACGCCTTGAGCGGCAAGCTTGGCGACTTCTAACAGCACATCCACCAAGGGGCGAGAGATTTCTTCACCACGCGTATAGGGCACCACGCAATATGAGCAATACTTGCTGCAGCCTTCCATGATGGAAACAAAAGCGCAGGCGCCACGCGCATGAGGTTCAGCCAAATAGTCAAACTTTTCAATTTCCGGGAATGTGATATCGACTTGCGGCTTATGGGTTTCCTCGTGCTTGGCGATCATCTGAGGCAAACGATGAAGCGTTTGCGGACCGAAAACGATATTCACATAAGGCGCACGGGTGAGAATCTTTTTGCCTTCTTGGCTAGCCACACAGCCGCCCACGGCAATCACCATATCGTCTTTGCCGGCTTCTTTTTTGGCTTCGCGCACGCGTCCCAAGTCGGAAAAGACTTTCTCTTGAGCTTTTTCCCGAATGGAGCAGGTATTAAACACCACGAGATCGGCCTCGTGGACATCCTCGGTTCGCTCGTAGCCGTTTTGGGCTAAAAGATCGGCGATCTTTTCCGAGTCGTAATCATTCATTTGGCAGCCGAAGCTGCGAAGGTACAGTTTTTTCGCGGTCACGGTTTATATCCGATGCACAAAATCGCTTTTGTTATTGAAAAATCAAAAGCTTGGTTAAAAAATATACAAGGTTAGGAAGTATACATGGGTTTTAACAGAGAAGCGCCCGTTCATAGCAAAAAAGCGGCACGAAAAGTCAATAGCGTTAAGATAGAGAAAAAGGAGAGCGGCATGGTGAAATCATTGGTGAGCTTGATTGGCGGTATTGCCCTTCTTTTTTGGGGCGTTTACATGGTTAAAACCGGCATGTTGCGCACCTTTGGTGTGGCACTCCAAAAGGGACTCGCCCGGGCGCTTCACAACCGTCTCAATGGATTTGCTGCGGGATTCGGACTATCGACTTTACTGCAAAGCTCAACGGCGGCAGGCCTCCTTGTCGCCGGTCTTCAAGCCGAAAATGTGGTCAGCACCGCCATTGCCATCAGCACAATTCTTGGCGCTGAATTAGGAAGCGCCTTTGTCGCCTGTGTTTTAAGTCTTAACTTTGAAGCGTTCGCACCGCTATTTATTGCCGCGGGCGTTATCATTTTCTTTTTCAAAAAACCGCAAACCCGAGAGGGGCAGTTTGGCAGAATTCTTTTGGGGCTTGGTTTTATCATGGTCGCGATCGGTCAAATTGTGGCGGCAACCGGCCCTTTGAGAACCGCCGAAGACGTTCTTCCTTACTTTGAAATCTTGGCGTTGTATCCCCTTTTGTGTTTTGCTGGCGGCGCTCTTTTAGCGCTAGCGAGTCTTTCAAGTCTTGCGGCCGTGATTGTTTGCGCGAGCCTTGTATCAGCTGATGTACTGTCGATCACAAGTGGCTTTTGGGTCGTACTGGGAGCAAATGCGGGCAGCACCCTTTTATCGATTCTCACCACACTGCCATCCAGCCGTACGGGACGTCGAGGACCGACAGGCTGTGCGTTTTACCGAGTCTTTTCCATTTCCGCGATGGCGATTGCTTTAATGGCAGAACCCATCCGAAATTACTTCGTTAACGTCGACAGTATTGTCTTTTTCCATCTGAGTTTTAATGCCTTAAGCGGCCTCATCGGTTTGGCGTTTATTTCGTTTTTTGCTCATTGGTCAGAAAGGCTTTTACCCACGCAGAAAGAGACCACACTCCCCATCAGTCATCAAGAACTTTTCGCACAGGAAAATTTTGTTTCTCCGGGGGTGTCTTTCCGTGTGGCCCGAAAGGAAATGGTGAAAAACCTTGAAAACCTACGAAACTATTGGGAAACCCTTCCTTGGTTATTGAAAGCCAATCCGAATCCCGGTGACATCATGGTGTTACGCGATCGCAGGGAAAGTATTTGTACGGTGAGTTTTGAATTAACACAGTTTCTAGAACGAGTGGCTCGAGAACCACTGACAGACGATGATGCACTTTTGTGGCAAAACGAAAAAACTATCAATGCCGCAACGCGTGACGGCGCGTTATTTGTCGAACACATTATCGAAGTGATTGATCGGGAAAAGTGTTCAAAGAATCGGGAGTTTTCCGCCCAAGGGTTAGAAGAGCTTCTTCATTACCATCATCGAATTGATGTGAGTTTGAACAATATTCGAACGATCTTAGCGACCGACAGTGACGCACTGCGTCTTAAAACGCACGAAACGTTGATGATTGAACGGCAGTTACTGATGAACGAAGGGTTTGAACTCACTCGCTTACATATGGAAAGAGTGGCTAAAGGGTTACCCACTGCCGTTGAAACGAGCGCCCTTCACCTGGAATTACAAACGCTTTTTAATCGCTTTGGATCCATGATGATTGCTGCGGTGACGTCAGAACAGTTGGCCGTACAATTGGAAAAGATTTGAACTTGATTTTCAGGACTACCCGTTAGCGTTTATTAACGCAGTATCCAAAAGAAAAGCCCCAGACAAAGCCACTTGCCTAGGGCCAAAGCTCCCCCTCAGAAGCACACGGGAACGCTCGATCCCGTCATGTTATTTTGGGAATGCTTAACTCCACTAAAAAGCCCCCGAGAGGATTGGTCTCGGGGAAACTTCATTTCGAAGTAGAGGAAATGAGGGGGCTTTCACCCCTCTGCTGTTTTTATCGCATCAATTAGAAGTTGACGCGTAAGCCTGCACCGATACCATGAGTATCCGTGTCGCTACCGTAAGCACCCGTGTAGCTGATGCCAACCGTGGCACGCTTACCGATTTGAGCGGTCACACCCAAACCGAAGTTCACTTGACCTTCGAGTTCTTCACCCTCGATCGAAGCGATTGCGCCACCGTTACCCAACTGCATCGAGGTCACACTTTCCGTGTCACCGAAGAAGCGGCTGTAGCCAACGTCAGCCTTGAAGGCGACAGGCATCTTGCCAACCATCACCGGAGCCGTCACGCGAGCACCGATCGTGGCCACTTGGAGATCGTCTTCCACGTCACCCATACGGAAGTCATGACCCATGGCCGTTTCCGTAAAGGCATCTGTTTCAATACGCATCCATTCATAGCCAAAGTACGGGGCGATGTTCACGTTGCCGAGATAGAAGTCGTTGTAAGCAGCTTCAGCGAACACTTGCAAAGCGGTTGCGTCTTCGCTGTGAGCGTTCGGCGTACCTGCAAACGTACGAACGGAGTCACGATCTTCCGTGGTGTAACAGATGCCGTAGGTCAAACCGACCGGGCCAATATCGCTCATACCGTAGATACCGTAGTGGAGATCATCACCATCGATCTTGCCGAAGGAACCTTCATACTTCGTCGTACCATAACCGAAGTAGGCACCAACCTTGGTGTTTTCCGTGGCGATCCATTCAGCACCAACGAAGCCGGCGCCGAAGTCGACATCCATGCTGCTGTTAGCACCGTCAGCTTGCATCCATTGACCAACACCAGCGGCCCAGATACGGCCACGACCATTTTCAAACTCGGCAGCACGGCCTTCACCATAGCTACGAGCTTGTTCGATCACCGTGCGGGAAACCGTGAGGCTATTGATCGCGAAGGCGTTACGAGCAGCGTTATACGTATCGTCAGACAAAGCACCCAACGTTTCTTCGACTTGAACACCAGTCATCGTGAGGACGTCACCCTTCAAACCGTCAACCGGGCTCGCTTCCAACGCAGCCGCAATGGCGGCACCGTTCTTCGTGGTAGCAAAGTCAGCAATCGTCTTACCGTTGCTCTTGGCAGAAACACCAATCGTCTTGTTGTCAGCAGAAACCGTCAACTCGTCAGACACTTCGAAGAAGGCGTAGTCGGTTTCTTCCGTACCAACAACCTTTGCACCGGCAAAGTCGCCGTTGCCAGCGATGGTGACAGAACCGTCAATCGTAGTTTCACCTTCATAAGCCTTGGCTAACTGTTCTTCGGATGCACCAGCCAAACCAACAACAATCTTCTTATCACCCTTGAAGACAACGTCATTAAGCGTTACGGCAGAACCAGCATCGGCATACAATTGGCCGCCAGCTGCCAACGTCACAGAAACAGTATCTTCAGCCGTTGCTTCGCTCGTCAAAAGGCCTTGCATCGTGAAGTTATCGTTGTATGAAGACAACACACCAAAGGTGGCACCATCTTTAACCATCACTTCGTTTTTCACGCCGATGGATTCCGGGAATGCGAGCATCGTACCTTCCCAAACAACAGTAGAACCTTCATAAGTGTTCTTACCTGTCAAGACCAACGTACCATCGCCGTACTTATGGATAGAGCCGTTGTAAAGGCCTTGTTTTTCCTTGGCATTAATAGCATCGATGCGCTTTTGGAAGTATTCTTCACGCCATTGAATCGCGTTTTCTGCACTGATTGTTTCTTGTTCTTCGGTCATACCGTCGATATCATCTTCGGTATTCAAAGCAATATCACCAATCAGCTTCTTTTCTTCAGGAGTGAAATCGTCACCCAAAGTCAGAGGCTTGCCGCTGTCAAGCCATTTTTGCGCTGCGTCACGCCAAGCAAGCTCTTCATCTTGACGTTGATTGAGAGCAACTTCAGAAATGTCGTTACTCCACACGTCATAACCATTGAGGTTGTATTCAAACTTGCCAGTCAATTGACCGAGGCCATACATACCCTTATCAAGATCTACGACACCCCAGCCCATGCGGTCGGAGAGTTCGCCTTCCTCAGGCATTGAACCGTCTTGGTTGGCCCAACCGGTCATCACAGAGCCATCAGGATTTAAATGGTTAGCCGTTGTGAACAGCACATCGCGAACTTGAATAGCTGTCATGTCTTGGTAACGAGACATTAAGACACCCATAGCGCCGGCAACGTGCGGAGCTGACATAGACGTACCACTCAAACTAGCGTAACCAGCTTCACCACCGCTCACAACGCTACCATAGATAACAGAGCCCGGAGCAACAATTGTCCAATATTTAGCTAAACCAGCTTCGTTAACATTTTCCCAAAGTTTGTAGTTACCTTCCTTTGTAGAATCCTTTTGCAAACCACCAACATTGATCCAATGCTTTTCGGCATCCGGATTGAAGTATGGATATAGCGGACGATGGAAAGGATTGTTGAAATCGCGGTTACCAGCCGTAAAAATCATTACGACATTAGTACCCTTGACTGCATCGTATGCGGCATCCACAAAGGACTTACCTGCATGATCTGTGCCAGCATACTTATCAGCATAGTTGTGCTTGAATAAGAAATACTCGTATTCGGCTTGAGAAATTGTATCTGTGGGGAAGTGTTTACCGTGGTTAACACGAATGTTGGTACCCCAAGAATTATTGATCGCACCACCGCGACCAGAGTCACGAATAA
>URFF01000007.1 GCA_900546995.1 uncultured Sutterella sp. | reverse complement strand
AGGGGAAGTTTGCTCCCGATCAAATTGCGTTAATCAACATGACCGGGAGTTTGGGGTGTTAGCCGTAGCATGGACCGGTTTCTATTTAACGCACGATTAAGACAGTTTGCTTATAGTCCGCCTGATTTCCTCCTAATCTTTTAGCGACAGAATATGAGACCTTTGAATGACACTTTTTTAAATGCTTTGATGCGTAAACCGTGTGATTACACCCCGCTGTGGTTAATGCGTCAAGCAGGACGATATCTTCAGGAATACAACCGTACACGGGAAAAAGCCGGAAGTTTTCTACGATTGGCTCACTCACCGGATTTGGCCTGTGAGGTCACCTTACAACCAGTTGATCGCTTTGGGTTAGATGCAGCAATATTATTTTCGGATATCTTAACGGTTCCCGATGCCATGGGACTCGGTTTAAGTTTTGTTGCTGGCGAAGGGCCTAAATTTGAGAAACCCGTTCGCGACGAAGACGCTGTCAGGCATCTTTATGTGCCTGATCCAAATGACGAACTTAAGTACGTAATGGATGCAGTTTCCGAGATTCGAAAGGCATTGCAAAATCGAATTCCTCTTATTGGCTTTTCCGGCAGTCCTTTCACCTTGGCTTGTTATATGGTGGAAGGCGGAGCGTCTAAAGATTTTCGAACGATTAAGACTATGATGTATTCTCGTCCGGACTTATTGCATCGCATATTGGACGTTAACGCAGAAAGTGTAGCCGCTTATCTTAATGCACAAATTCATGCGGGAGTGCAAGCTGTTCAGATTTTCGATACTTGGGGAGGCGTGCTTGCTGATGAAGCGTTCCAAACCTTCTCGCTGGCCTATATGCGAAAGGTTATCGATCTGCTTGAGCTTGGAACGGACGACGAACGGGTTCCGGTGATTGTTTTCACCAAAGGCGGAACTCCATGGTTGGAGGCAATTAGTCAGTGTGGAGCTGACGCAATCGGCGTTGACTGGACCTGTAATTTAGCGAAAGCAAGACAATGTGTTCAAGATCGCGTGGCGCTGCAAGGGAACTTAGATCCAATGGTATTGTTCGGATCTGAGGATACTATTCGTACCGAATGCCGTCGTGTTTTAGATGATTTCGGTACGGTTAATGCCGGCGGCCATGTTTTTAATCTAGGTCATGGTATTAATCAATTCACGCCAGTGGAGTCTGTTGAAATTTTGGTTGATGAAGTCCATTCCTACAGTCGGAAATATCATTAATCATTAGTTTGTCCACAAAGTTATCCACAGGCTTGTTGAATAAGTGTGAATATAAAAATTCTTTGATAATTCGAGAGTTACCCGTTGGGCGTTTTGTAACTAATTGATTTTAAAAGAATAGATATAAACCACTTTGCTGTCACAATAGGTTGTGCTTGCAAGGTGGTTTCTTTTTTGGTAGTGCCAAGTCAGGTCATCCACAAAGTTATCCACAATTTTGATCTTCTTTTTGTGACAACCCTATGAATTTGTTACAAATTGATGATTCTGTCTTACAGTGGGATGTTGGTAGAGGGTGAGGTTAATTTTTTCTGAAAAATAGCAAGGCTCAGTACAATATCGGGCAGGTGTTAGGAGGCAATGAATGAGTGTAAAGCCGTTTGTACGGATTGTAGTCGATGTTCCACAGTTACCCAGTTTGACTTATAAGTGTCCAACCGATGTGGAAATTCAAATTGGAGATCGTTGTGTGGTACCCCTTGGACGACGGGATGTTGTGGGATTAGCCGTTGATTTTGAAGATATCACAGAAATAAGTTGCGATAAGCAAAAGTCAGTGCAAAGAGTACTTAATGAAGTTTCCCCTTTAGATGAGTCATGGTTGCGTTTTACAAAGTTTGCCTCGGATTATTACCAACACTCTTGGGGAGAAGTGGCATTATCGAATTTGCCCAGTTTTTTTCGCTCTAAACCCGGTCCACGATATGCAGCCTCTCTGGAGCGATTACGTCAACTAAAAACCGTAAAAACCGTAGCAAACGATGAACAGGGTCCTCAGTTAAATGAGGAGCAACGTTTTGCTGTTGAAATGATCTCAAAAGCAACGTCTTTTGTTCCATTTGTGTTACATGGCGTCACTGGGAGCGGTAAAACCGAAGTGTACTTGCGAGTTATTGAGAATGTTCTCAATCAAAACGAAAATGCCCAGGTCTTACTTTTGGTTCCAGAAATTAATCTGACCCCACAATTAGAAGCCAGAATCCGTTCTCGTTTTCCAGGGAAAATGCTGGTTTGTATGCACTCAGGATTATCTAACGGGGATCGAGCGAAGGCGTGGCTTGCAATGCATGAAAAGAGGGCGCAGATTCTTGTGGGTACACGAATGGCAACCTTTGCCAGTGCGCCCAATCTTGCTCTGATCATCATTGATGAAGAACATGATTTATCTTATAAGGCAGGGGATGGTGTACGTTATTCGGCGAGAGATCTGCTTATCAAAAGAGCGCAAATGCTCTCCATTCCTATTGTCTTGGGCTCGGCTACGCCATCATTGGAGACGTGGGCTAATGTCCGCAACGGGAAATATCAGCTGTTAACACTGCATCATCGAGCCATTTCAACAGCAACAATGCCTACACTGACAGTCATTGACCCTAGTCACGAAAAACTTAATCATGGGTTGTCGCAAACGATCATAGAAAAAATCTCGGAGACACTGCAAAGAAAGGAGCAGGTTATCGTCTTTTTAAATCGGCGAGGGTATGCGCCGGTTTTAACCTGCCCGAGCTGCGGTTGGTTATCGTCCTGTCCCCATTGCTCGACTTATGCGGTTTATCACAAAAACGTGGGGCGATTAATGTGTCACCACTGTGGTTGGTCGACTCCGGTTTATGTTCGCTGTCCTGATTGCGGTAATGTTGACCTTATTCCTTTAGGGGCTGGAACTCAGAAAGTTGAAGAAATTTTTCAAATGCTCTGGCCGCAGGCGCGAATTCTTCGTATTGACCGTGACACTACACAAAAGAAGAATGCAGCTCAGGAGGCATTCAAAGCGGTCCATGATGGGAAAGTTGACATTTTGATTGGCACGCAGATGGTGGCGAAGGGGCATGACTTCAAAAATGTGAGTTTGGTTGTCGTCTTAAATATTGATGCTCAACTGGTGAGTGCCAATCCAAGGAGCGAGGAGCGGGCGTTTGCGAATTTAATGCAGGTGGCTGGGCGTGCGGGTCGCTCTGGGTTGAAAGCGGAGATTTTGGTGCAGAGTCGTTTTGGCGAGCGTGCGATATTTGATGCGTTGGCTAAGCAGGATTATGAGGCGTTTGCCGATAGGATTTTGTCAGAGCGCCATGAAGAAGGAGCTTCACCTTTTGTTTATCAAGCCCTGTTATTGGCCGATGCCTCAACGATTGATAAGGCTCTTCAATTTTTAAAGGAAGCGGTTTCGATCGGAGAGGCTATCAGAGAGCAACGGCTGGGTGACTCAATAACCATTTATGATCCCATACCAATGGCCTTAATGAGGGTAGCAGATCGTGAGCGAGCACAGTTATTGGTAGAGTCGAGCTCCAGAGTCCAGTTAAATGCGTTTCTTAAACGGTGGTGTCAAGCTCTAATGAGCGTCCGATCATCCGTGCACTGGGTAATCGATGTTGATCCGTCGGATATTTAAGCGATACCGAAATTTTAAGAAGTCCTTTATAATCACCTCTTCTGCCTCCGTGTTGAAGTGGATATCATGCGACCCTCCGAAGGTCGCGTCACAGGTTCGATTCCTGTCGGAGGTACCAATAGGCCTTTGGCGACATCATGCAAGTACCCTCAGATCTTGTTTATCACAAAAAATCCAATCAGCTTGAACTTTTGTACGCAACTGGGCAACGCTTTCTTTTACCCGCAGAATACTTACGTGTAATGAGTCCGTCTGCCGAGGTTCAAGGGCATACGCCCGCCGAGAGAAAACTTCAGGTGGGTAAGCGTGACGTTACGATCGTTGGATTGGAGCCTGTTGGTTCATATGCCGTGAAGATTATCTTTTCCGATGGGCATAACTCTGGGTACTACGATTGGGATTATCTCTATCGGTTGGCTTGTAACCAAAATCAAAATTGGCAAAACTACATTCGAGAGTTGGAGTCTGTCGGGGCCAGTCGGGATCCGGATGATCCGAAAAATGAACCGTTTAAACCGAAGCCTCAAAAGGCTTGTCATCATTGAAGAGACTTATGTCCGAAAAACATCCACAACATGAAACAGATTTTGGCTTCAAAAGAGTAGCCGAAGAAGATAAGGCCCGCCAAGTTCGGGAAGTCTTTGATTCTGTCGCACCGAAATACGATCTAATGAATGACATTTTGTCTTTCGGGATGCACAGACTTTGGAAGCGTTTTGCTGTTGCCAAGGCCGAGGTCAAAGAGGGAATGAGGGTGTTGGATTTGGCTTCTGGAACAGCCGATCTTGCTTTGAAATTTTCCCGCTTAGTGGGAGCGACCGGAGAGGTATGGCCGACTGATATTAATCGCTCCATGCTTTCTTTGGGAGCATCGAGAATGCGAGAGGCCGGCTTTCACATGCCGGTTGTGCAGTGTGATTGCGAAAAGCTACCGTTTCCCGATAATACCTTTGATGTGGTGATTGTCAGTTTTGGTTTGCGTAATATGACGCATAAAGACATTGCTCTTCGAGAGATGAGTCGAGTCTGTCGTCCGGGGGGTAAGGTCATGGTTCTTGAGTTTTCAAAAATTCATCGTTTGCTCTCGCCATTTTATGATTTTTACTCTTTTCATTTGATGCCTTGGCTCGGAGGATTGATTTCGGGTGACAGCGCAAGTTATCGCTATCTGCCGGAATCCATTCGAATGCATCCAAGTCAACCGATGTTGGCGGAGATGATGCGCAATGCTGGTTTGGAATCGGTGAATTGGCATAACTTAACGTTTGGTGTTTGTGCGTTGCATATCGGTATCAAGCCCCAAAGCCTGTAACATATTCAAACAGGATTTTTTTAACGAATCCGTACAATTAGAGAACCATTTAACTTTTTTGATGCGCTTTGTGCGCTTAGAGACCTAGCAATGAAGAAAATAATTGCCGTTATGGCCATTGGTTTAATGATGCTGTCAATGTCGGCTTCTGCTGACGCAGCTCGCCGTTTTGGTGGTGGTATGAGTTTTGGTCGCTCCGCTCCGACACTGCAACAAAAGGCGGCACCAACCGCGCCGAATCATTTAAATCAACAAAAAGCGGCACCTCAACAGCAACAACAACGGCAGCAAGCTACCCCCAATCAAGCTCAACGTCCGCAGCCTCAGGCGGCTAGTCCGATGCGTGGTATGTTAATGGGGTTGGCAGCAGCTTTAGGCATTACCGCGTTGGCTCATGCGTTGGGATTGGGGGATGCGTTTGCTAGTTTTGTGATGATGGCTTTGGTTGCCATCGTTGCTTTCTATGCGATTCGTTTCCTTATGGGATTTTTATTGGGGCGGCGAATGGCTGCGTCTGCTGCGGGAGCTCGTTCCGATCGCATGGCCGAGCGCCAACACGTTGAAGAACCGGTGTTTCAACGTACTGCCCAATCAGCGCAAAGTTCATTTCAATCGACTGCTGCTCAACCCATGAGCGGTAGTGTTCTTGATGAGCTGAATAATCCGCAGTCTCAGTTTAAGGTTGACGTGCCGGCGGATTTTGATGTGGCCAATTTCCTTAAGGTAGCAGAAGCGAACTTTGTCAAAATGCAACATGCTTGGGATACTGGGGATTTGTCGGTTTTGTCAGACTTTACGAATGATGAGGTGTTTAGAACGGTTTCTCATCAGTTGCACGATCGGGGCCAGCAAGATTATCAAACTGAGATTGTTACCTTGAAGTCTGACTTCCGAGGAATTGTGCGAGATGGAGATGAGTACCTCGCTGGTGTTCATTTTGATGGAACGCTAAATGTCAGTGGAGAGGCTGAACGCGTGGATGAGACCTGGATTCTTTCCAAACCTGTTCACGGTAACGGTGGCTGGCTCTTATCTGGCATCCATCAGGAAAATCCTCAAGCCTAGACTCTGTAGCTATGGAAAAGCCGAGGTTATTTTCGCCTCGGCTTTTTTCGTATGTGTAGGAATGCTTCGAGTACAATACAAGTTATCTCTAAAGCTTTGTGTAACTCGTCAATTAAGTAGAAAAGCCAGGATTGGGGTTCTTTGGTCTTAGACTTTCTCACTGAGTTTTCACAGGGGACTTTGTTTTGTGCGCAAAGAGGTTGACAGCGAAAAGGTCTAACCAAGCACGCTTTACGTAAGGAATTTGTATGAACATAGTGATATTAGCGGCAGGGATGGGAAAACGGATGAATTCCCGTTTGCCTAAAGTATTGCAACCCTTGGCTGGTAAACCGATGTTGCGTCATGTCGTTGAAAAAGCCCGCCAGTTAAATCCTTCTAAACTCATTGTTGTTATTGGGCATGGGGCTGATGCTGTCAGGGATGCGTTTGTCGATGCGTCTGATATCACGTTTGTGATGCAAGAGAAACAACTTGGAACCGGGCATGCACTGATGCAGGCACTTCCCTTATGCGATTTAACCTCGCCCACACTGGTTTTGTTGGGTGATGTTCCGCTAATTGAGGTCAGTTCCTTGCGTCGCTTGATTGATCTTACCGCTGACGGTTTGGGACTTTTGACGGTTTGTTTGGAGGATCCCACTGGGTACGGTCGTATCGTTCGTGAAAATGGACAGGTTCAGGGGATTGTTGAACAAAAAGATGCCACGGAGAAAGAGCTTCTAATTAAAGAAGTCAATACCGGGATTATGCTCTTACCGACCCAGTATCTTGGCGCTTGGTTAGGCTCCCTTAAAAACGAAAATGCACAGGGTGAATACTACTTAACCGATGTGATTGGTATGGCTGTCCAGCAAGGCATCAAGGTCGTAGCAACTCAGGCTGGAAGTGCAACAGAGGTTGAGGGGGTTAACAACAAGGTTCAGTTGGCACGATTAGAAAGAGCGTATCAACGTCAAAAGGCGTTAGGTTTAATGCGAAGCGGTGTTACCTTATTGGATCCGGATCGAATTGATGTTCGGGGTGAGCTAGTTTGCGGAAAGGATGTTGAGATTGATGTTGGATGTATCTTTGTTGGGAAGGTGAAGTTAGCTGATGGGGTTAAAGTTGGCGCCTATTGCACCTTGAAAGACGTTGAAGTGGGGGCGGGAACGGAAATTTTGCCGTACTGCCATTTTGATGGCGCAAAAGTAGGTGAAAACGTGCGCTTAGGTCCCTATTCTCGCTTGCGCCCTGGAGCCGTTTTGGCTGATGAAACACATATTGGCAACTTTGTTGAAATTAAGAAATCGAATATTGGTTTTGCCAGTAAAGTGAATCATCTATCTTACATTGGGGATACTGATATGGGGGCTCGCGTCAATATCGGAGCCGGTACGATCACGTGTAATTATGACGGTGTGAATAAGTTTAGAACAACCATAGGTGACGATGCGTTCATTGGCTCAGATACGCAGCTCGTTGCTCCGGTGACGGTCGGCAAAGGGGCAACGTTAGGTGCTGGGACAACGCTGACTAAAAATGCCCCAGATGATAAATTGACGCTCTCTCGGGCCCGTCAGGTGACGGTTGAAGGTTGGAAGCGTCCGACAAAGAAAAAATAGTGATTTCATGAAAAGGATGTATAGCTATGTGCGGAATTGTAGCTGCTACCTCTAGTAAGCGAGATGTTGTTCCTCTGCTGGTGCAAGGGTTAAAGCGCCTTGAATATCGGGGATACGACAGCTGCGGTGTGGCCGTTTGGGATCAAGGACTGAAACGGGTGAGAAGCGTTTCACGTGTGGCTGAACTATCGGAACAGATTGCTCGAGAAAATTTAAACGGTCACATGGGAATAGCGCATACACGCTGGGCAACTCATGGAGCGCCGTCAGTGAGCAACGCGCACCCGCATTTCGCAGGTGATCAAATTGCGCTGATTCATAACGGCATTATTGAAAATTATGAAGAAATCCGTGACAGGCTCTTGGCGAAGGGTGTCCAATTTTCCGGTCAAACAGACACAGAAGTGTTGGCTTACCTTGTGCGTGATCTCTATGATGGAAAAGATCTATTAGGTGCAGTCGAGAAGGCATTGAACTGTGTTCGCGGTGCTTATGCTATTGCGGTTTTTTCTAAAGAAAATCCGCACCAAGTCGTTTTGGCTCGCTTGGGTTCGCCCCTCGTACTCGGGATAGGTGAGGGGGAAATGTTCGCCGCCTCCGATACCATGGCCTTAGCAGGGGAAACGGATCGTTTTATTTACCTCGAAGACGGTGATGTCGTCAGCATGGACGAAAATGGCTACCGTATCTTCTCGCACCAAGGCCAGGCCTTCGTTCCGGTTACTCGGGAAGTGCGTAAGGTTGAAGCCTTTTCCAATGCGGTGGAGTTGGGACCCTATCGCCACTACATGCAAAAGGAAATTTTTGAACAACCTCGAGCGATTGCCGACACGCTGGAAGGTGTAGGGGAGGTGACTCCGTTACTTTTCGGGGCCAATGCGCGGGAAGTGTTTGAAGATACCCGTCGCATTCTGATGGTAGCCTGCGGTACGAGTTACTATGCGGCATTAACTTCGAAATATTGGTTGGAAGATATCGCTGGAATCCCGTGTGATGTGGAAATTGCAAGCGAATACCGCTACCGTAAGAGCGTTCCTGATCCAAAAACTCTGGTAGTCACCATTTCACAATCCGGTGAAACGGCTGACACATTGGCGGCACTTAAGCACGCCAAAGCATTGGGAATGGATAAGAGTCTTACGGTCTGTAACGTGGCAACCAGTGCCATGGTGCGCGATAGCCTCTTGCATTACATTACGCGTGCTGGGGTTGAAATCGGTGTAGCCTCCACAAAAGCCTTTACCACGCAGTTAACGGCACTCTTTTTGTTGACGCTGACGCTAGCGAAGGTGAGAGGCCGTTTGACGCCTCAGGATGAGAGCCGTTACATGAAACTTTTGCGTCATGTGCCGAAAGCGGTGAGTTCCGTTTTAGCGCTTGAGCCACAGGTGATGGCTTGGGCGGATCGCTTTGCCACAAAGCAGCATGCTCTTTTCCTTGGACGAGGGATGCACTATCCGATTGCTCTGGAAGGTGCGCTAAAACTTAAAGAAATTTCGTATATTCATGCGGAAGCTTATCCGGCTGGTGAATTAAAGCACGGTCCTTTGGCGTTGGTCGATGAGTCGATTCCGGTGGTGACGGTGGCTCCGAACGATGCGCTTTTGGAAAAGTTAAAGAGCAATATGAAGGAAGTGGAAGCGCGTAAGGGCGAACTCTACGTCTTTGCCGATGCCGATACGGGCATTGAGCCGACTGAACATATTCATGTGATTCGGTTACCGGAAAACTATGGGCCGTTGTCGCCGATTTTGCATGTTGTACCGCTGCAGCTTTTGGCTTACCATACGGCTTTTGTACGTGGTAATGACGTTGATAAGCCGAGAAATTTGGCAAAAAGCGTGACGACTGAGTAAAGATAATTAAGGAATAAAAAAAGCCGCTAGACTCGTGCAGAATTTAGCGGCTTCTTAGTTTCATGTGGAACGTTTTAGGCACCGGTCATAAAGGCGCGAATACCGGAACCAATGAATTGAACGCCGATGCAGACTAGAAGAAAGCCCATTAGTTTACTAACAATGATGGTGCCGGATGGTCCGAGTTTACGTGCACAAAAGTCAGCAGATCGCATGACGGCCCAACAAACCATGGAGCAGAAAATAATGGCAAGTGTCATCATGAAAAATGTCGCAACTTGGTCTTCCCAGGTTGGATATTCTGCAATTTCTGTAGAAAAGCCAATGATAACCGCCATTGTGCCGGGGCCAGCAATCATTGGCATGGCGATTGGGAAAAAGGCATAGTCTTCACGGTTGCGACGAACTAGCGGCGCTTTGTTAGGTGCGTTTTGCTGGCCAAAAAGCATCTGGTAACCAATCACCGCGACCATAAAACCGCCAGCGATACGTAGCGCACCATAAGAAATGCCGAAAAACGCTAAAAGTAAATTACCCGCCAGCAAACTGATGAACATGATAATGGCTGAGTAAATGGCTGCCCATCGCGCTTGGGACTTTCGCTGTTCATCGTCCATGCCTTGCGTTAAGCTGATAAACAAGGGAATTTTTGATGGGGGATTGGTAATCACTAGTAGACTGACAAGGCCAGCTAGGAAATATTGAAAGTGAAAAATTTCAAAAGACATGGTCGTTGCAAAATAGCCTAAAAAGAATTTGTGCAATTTTTCCCTTAATCCGCATAAAGTGCATTAGGGGTTAACCCTTATATTTGTTACATTCAGAAATCTTTTTTAGCAGATTTGTGTGAAAAAGTGAGTCCCTCGTTACGGTAATTTCTGACATAATGAACGAACATTCACCCAAAAACTGAACGATCATTCAGTTTTTGATAAAAATTATTTTGTTAACAATAACTTATTAATAAAATCTGCGGTTTTGGAGAGTTTTTATTTATGTCTTCCAAGTTTGTCCCTAAATATGCTGCGATGGCTATGTGCGTCGTTGCTGCCTTTTCGCTGGCGGGGTGTAAAGATTCGTCAACACAAGTTCAGCGCCCCCCTCAAGAAGTGGTGGTAGTGACCGCTGAGATTTCTTCGCCTGTTATGACAACGGAGCTCAATGGTCGCACCAGTGCTTATCAAGTTGCTGAAGTCCGTCCTCAAGTTGGTGGCATTATTCAAAAGCGTACTTTTACCGAAGGTCAAATGGTCAAGGCTGGCGAACAGCTCTATCAGATTGATGCGGCTCTTTACGAGGCAGCGTACGAAGAAGCTGTCGCCAATTATGAGTTAGCGCTTGCCAATGCTCGCCGTTCAGCGCAATTGGTTAAAGTCAATGCTGTCAGTAAGCAAGACAATGATCAGGCGCAGGCCCAGCTTAAGACCGCGAAGGCCGCGATGAAAACGGCTAAGACAAACTTGGACTACACACGTGTGGAAAGTCCTATCGCCGGTCGAGTCGGGCGTTCCGAGGTGACTCCCGGTGCTTTGGTGACCGCTTATCAAACCTTCATGACCACGGTTCAACAATTGGATCCGATTTATGTCGATGTCAAACAAACTAGTGGCGAGATGTTACGTCTTAAGCATGAGATTGCCTCTGGCAAGATCCAAACAAAGGATGGTTCGATAGAGGTCAATCTTTTGATGGAGGACGGATCGGTTTATCCGCAAACTGGTAAATTAACTTTTACCGGTGAAGAAGTGGACGAAGGAACCGGCATGATTAACTTGCGTGCCATTTTCCCGAATCCCAATGGTGATCTCTTGCCTGGAATGTTTGTCCGAGCTCAGTTAGTCGAAGGCGCTCGCCCGAATTCTGTGGTCATTTCTCAACGTTGCGTCATGCGTGACCCAAAGGGTGTTGCTTACGTGTATGTGGTAACACCGGAAAATAAAGTCGAACGTCGCGACATCGTTGCCAACCGGACTTCTGGTACGTACTGGATTGTTGAATCTGGTTTGAAACAAGGCGAAAAAGTCATCATTGAAGGCTTACAGAAGGTGAGCGCTGGCGCTACTGTCCGCATTGCCGGATCCAATGATAAGCCAGCAGAAGCGACTGCTACTGAGGCAGCTGCCAAGTAGTTTCGGTTTAAGCAAAGGAATAATTTATGTCTCGCTTTTTTATCGGGCGTCCGATTTTTGCATGGGTGATTGCAATTGTCACCATGCTGGTCGGTTTGCTCTCGATTATGACGCTGCCGGTCTCCCAGTATCCGGAAATCGCGCCGCCACAGGTGACGGTGACGGCAACCTATCCGGGGGCCTCCGCTGAAACGATCGAAAATACGATTACGCAGCAAGTTGAACAGGCCATGACCGGTCTTGATGGTTATCTGTACATGACCTCAAGCTCTGAAAGTTCGGGTCGTGTTTCCATTGATATCACGTTTGAGGCCGGTACCGATCCTGACATCGCACAGGTGCAGGTTCAAAACCGACTAAAGACGGTGGAAAACAGCCTTCCGCAAGTGGTTCAACAATTGGGTGTCAATGTTGATAAGTCAGCGGCGAACTTCTTGATGGTGGTGGGTTTCGTTGACCGTAACGGAAAGATGACCAGCGCGGACTTGTCTGACTATTTGGTTAACAATGTTCAGGAACCGCTTTCCCGTGTTACTGGTGTCGGTGAGGTAGAAGTTTTTGGTAGCTCATACTCTATGCGTATCTGGCTTGACCCGGATAAGTTGCATAAGTACTCATTGACGACCAGTGAAGTGGTCGCCGCCATTGAGGAGCAAAACGCTCAGGTTTCATCCGGCGCCATTGGTAATTTACCGAATGCGGGTCGCTATGAGCTCAATGCCACGATTAACTCGTTGTCCTTACTGCAGACGGTAGAGGACTTCGAGAACATCATGGTCAAAACCACGACTGACGGTTCTCGGGTTTTGATTAAAGATGTCGCTCGAGTTGAAATGGGCCAAGAAAGTTATAACGTTATCGCGCGTTATAACGGTAAAGAGTCGACCGGTTTGGCCATCAGTATGGCCTCCGGTGCCAATGCCATGGATACCAGCGATCGGGTGAAGAATCGCCTGATGGAAATGCAAGCGAACTTCCCCGAAGGCATGGAATGGGTGATTCCGTTTGATACGACTCCGTTTGTTCGTATCTCCATTCAAGAAGTGGTGAAAACGCTTTGCGAAGCCATTGTCTTGGTCGTTTTCGTGATGTTCCTCTTCTTGCAGAATTGGCGTGCGACATTGATTCCGACCATTGCGGTTCCGGTGGTGCTACTCGGTACCTTTGGTGTCTTGGCGGCAATGGGATACTCGATTAATGTGCTGACCATGTTCGCCATGGTGCTCGCTATCGGTCTACTCGTTGACGATGCCATTGTGGTGGTTGAAAACGTTGAACGTGTGATGCGAACTGAAGGGTTGTCGCCAAAAGAGGCAACGCTTAAATCCATGGACCAAATTACCGGTGCTTTGATTGGTATTGCTATGGTGTTGGCCGCTGTGTTTGTGCCGATGGCCTTCTTTGGTGGTTCGACCGGTATCATTTACCGCCAGTTCTCCGTGACGATCGTCTCGGCAATGACTTTGTCCGTGTTGGCCGCATTGATTTTGACACCGATGCTTTGTGCCTACTTGTTGAAGCCGATTGATAAAGATCATCATGAAAACAAGCAAGGCTTCTTTGGTCGCTTCAACCGTGGATTTGAAAAGTTCTCGCTCTGGATCCGCACGAAGGTTGGTTCCATGGTTGCGCATACACTGCGAGTGATGGTGATTTACGCCATTATTATCGGCGGTGTGGTATTCGGTTTCCAAAAGTTGCCGCAGAGCTTTATGCCGGGTGAAGACCAAGGGGTGTTGCTTGCCCAGGTCTTGTTACCTTCCAGCTCTTCACAACAACGCACAGAAGAGGTGCTCGATCGAATGAGCGCTTACTTCATGGAGAAGGAAGCTGAAAATGTGGACTCTGTCTTCACGGTCTCCGGTTTCTCGTTTGGTGGTTCAGGTCAAAACGCGGGCTTGATGTTTGTTCGGTTAAAGGACTGGGAGTTGCGTCCTGATGATAGTCAACACGTCACGGCGATCACGGCTCGCGCAATGGCAGAGTTCTCAACCTATAAGGATGCCAATGCTTTCGCATTCCCGCCACCGGCTGTGCCTGAATTGGGTATTGCGGATGGTTTTGATATCTATTTGCAAGCGGCGGCCGGTCAAAGTCATGATGAGTTGATGCAAGTGCGTAATCAATTCCTTGGTATGGGTAATGCCCACCCTCATTTGACGGCTGTTCGTCCGAATGGTATGGAAGATACGCCGCAGTTGCACTTGGAAATTGATACGGAAAAGGCTCGAGCTCTTGGTGTTTCAATTTCTTCGATTAATTCGACGTTGTCGACGGCTTGGGGTAGTACCTATGTCAATGACTTCTTGGATCGCGGTCGTGTGAAAAAAGTCTATGTGCAAGGTGACAGCCAATTCCGTCAACGCCCCGAAGACCTCGGTAAGTGGTACGTGAAAAATGATCAAGGGGAAATGGTTCCCTTCTCAGCCTTCTCGTCGACATCCTGGGTTTACGGTGCGCAACGCTTGGAACGCTTTAACGGTCTGCCTTCGGTAAATATTCAAGGTAATCCGGCAACGGGCTATAGTTCCGGTGACGCTTTGGCTGCGGTGGCTGAGATTGCTCAAGATTTACCTGCAGGCTATAGCATCGCTTATACGGGGGTGTCTTATCAGGAACGTGAATCAGCGGGCCAGGCTGCGCCTTTGTATGCCTTGTCCATTTTGGTGGTGTTCCTCTGTTTGGCTGCCTTGTATGAAAGTTGGTCCATTCCGATCGCGGTGATTATGGTGATCCCGATGGGTGTGATTGGTGCTTTAGGCTTAACTGGCTTGGTTGGTTTAAATAATGATATTTACTTCCAGGTGGGGCTGGTGACAACGATTGGTTTGGTGAGTAAGAACGCCATTTTGATCGTGGAATTCGCAAAGGATCTGCATGACAGCGGAGAGGACATTGTTCATGCGGCCTTGGATGCGGTTCGCCTGCGCTTGCGTCCGATTGTGATGACCTCCTTAGCGTTTGGTCTGGGTGTGCTGCCGTTGGCTATTGCTAACGGTGCAGGTTCCGGTGCACAGAACGCTATCGGTTGGGGTGTGTTGGGCGGTATGATTACAGGTACTTTCCTGTGCGTGCTTTTCGTGCCGATTTTCTACGTATTAATCATGCGCGTGTCCGGCTCAGCCAATGAACGTCAGATTAATGTTGCAGAGGTTGTCCGTGAAACACAATTGGAACAGGCTGCTTTAAACGACGGTGATTTAACGTTCTATGAGCGTGATGGCAGTCACAAGACTTCTTCTGCACAGCTTGACGCTCAAAAGGCTGAAGATCATCCTAAAGACGCTTCTGATAAAAAGATGGGGAACTAAATGAAATCTCTTAAACTTTTGCCCTTGGTGGCGGCACTGGCATTGACAGGTTGTATGTCCATGGCGCCTAGCTACGAACGGCCAGAAGCGCCTATTGCGGCGTCATGGCCTGCTGGCGAGGCTTATGCCAATGCGAAGGTGAACCAACAGGCATTGCCCGATTGGCAGGAATTTTTCACTGATCCGCGCTTGCGCCAAGTTATTCAATTAATGTTGGATAACAATCGTGATTATCGAGTGGCGATGCTTAACGTTGATCGCATGCGTTATGCCTATAATATTCAGCGCTCGAATTTCTTACCGAGTATCTCTGCCACGGGTGGTGGAGAGCACTCTGGAACACCTAGAACGTTGAGCACAACAGGGCGTGATACGGTCTCGCATGTCTATTCGGCCAATTTGGCGATGGCTTCGTACGAAATTGATCTTTTCGGACGGATTCGTAGCTTAAGCGAAGAAGCCCTAAACGAATATTTCGCGACAGAAGAGGCTCGTAAGAGCTCACGCGTGACATTGATTGCTGAAACGGCGAACTTGTGGTTGCAACTTGGTGCGGACCGCTCACTGCTGCAATTTGCCAAAGAAACGCTTGACAGTCAGACGAAGTCCTATCAGCTAACTGAGGCAAGTTACAAGGCTGGTGCCATTAATTTACTGGAATTGAACCAGGCCAAGTCAATGCTTGCTTCGGCTCAATCCTCTTACGCATCGTCTCAGCGGGCTGTGGCGCAAGATATCAATGCGCTGAATTTGCTCGTTGGCACTAACGTGCCGGAAGAGTTGTTGCCGCAAAAAGCTGAAGTGGTGACCATGGCCGCGATGTTGCCTAATGGGGTACCGTCGGAAGTGCTGCTGAACCGTCCCGATATCGCCCAGGCTGAATATAGCTTGATGGCTGCAAATGCCAACATCGGAGCGGCTCGCGCGAATTTCTTCCCCCGAATTACATTGGTTGCCAGTGGTGGAACGGGTTCAACGGAGTTAAGTGATCTCTTTGACGGCGGTACCCGTATGTGGAATTTTGCGCCTTCCGTTTCACTACCGATTTTCACTGGTGGCGCTAATTGGGCCACGTTGCGTGTATCAGAAGCCGATCGCGATATCGCTGTCGCAAACTACGAAAAGGCCATTCAAACCGCGTTCAGTGAAGTGGCCAATGCACTAGCTACCGAAGGAACCATTGAAGCGGAATTAGCCGCTATTTCTGACTTGGCTGACTCAACGAAGAAGGCTTATGAATTGGCTCAGGCCCGCTATCGTTATGGGTCTGAAAGTTTCCTTACGGTTTTGGATTCCCAACGGGAGTATGTCAGTGCTCAAACACAGTTGACGGTTGCTCAGCAAGCCCGGGCAATGAGTTTGGTGACGCTTTACAAGACCTTGG
Organism: uncultured Sutterella sp.; assembly: GCA_900546995.1. Lineage (GTDB taxonomy): Bacteria > Pseudomonadota > Gammaproteobacteria > Burkholderiales > Burkholderiaceae_F > Aphodousia. Next base: position 22,795 of record URFF01000007.1, on the reverse strand, counting down.
GTGGCGGTGCGGTTGATCAAAAGGAACATAAACTGGAAGATCAATCAAAATCGGTTGACCCAGTGGTTGTAAAAAGCACGGAGAGCTCTTCTGCTGATGGAGCCGCCAAGCAATGAAGAAAGATCTGACGCAACAACGTCGGGAAGAGATTATTGAAGCAGCCAAACGGTGTTTTATGTCTCGAGGCTTTCATGCCACGAGCATGGTGGATATTGCCCGAGAATTCGGTATGAGTACCGGGCATATCTACAATTACTTCCCGAGTAAGCTTGCCATTATTGAGGAGGTGACGGCTCGAGGACTCGAAGAGTTCTATCGTGATACCTATACTATCCAAAGCAGTTTGGATAGTTATGAGGGAACGCTAAAAAACATGCGAAAAATTCTCTTGCCGATGCTTTCCGAGGAGCGTGTTCGGATTTATCTTGAACTGCTTAATGAAGCGGCTCACGATCCAGTGCTCAGAGGAGTGTTAACCAAGGCTGATGCTAAGGCTCGAGAGCACTTAATGAAATTAAGCCATAACTTAGATCCCTCAAATCCGATGGATCAGGCGGAGTTGGAGGTTCGCATGGCGACATTTGACGGTATTCGTCTACGGGTTTTGAATAATCCGGAATTGGATAAGGATCTGATTTGTCAAGCAGTTGCCAAGCGTCTTTATACCGCCCATGAGGAAAAATGCAGGGCAGCTCCAGAAAGATAAATTGGTTTTAGCTATAAAAATGCCGCAGAGATAAAACCCTGCGGCTTTTTTGTCATCAAACGATTGACTACTTCAGGTCAACAGCGATAAAGATACGAGAGGTTTGACGTTGAACCAACAAAGCGACCTTATCGGCCTTCTTGACAGCGTTGATTAAATCGCTCGTTGTCTTCACAGACTTCCCGTTGGCACTGATAATGATATCGCGTGGCATTAAACCAGCCCGAGCTGCCGCACCGCGAACATCCGTGACTAACAACCCATTGGGAAGCTCCAGTTCTTTGAGTTCTTCAGCGTTGAGTGCCCGAACGGAAACACCGAGTTTACCTTGGGCTTGTTTGCTGTCAACAGGAGTGGCCTCATCGCTGGGAGTCTCTGCAACGGTAACAGTGACCTTCTTTTCTTTACCATCACGAAGAACCGTTAATTCAGCCTTGGTTCCCGGTTTCATAGCAGAAATGCGAACGGGTAACTCATTGGCACTCTTGATTTCATGACCATTTAACGCAATGACAATATCGCCAACCTGTAAACCGGCTTTTTCACCGGGTTGCCCCTTTTCGAGTTGCGTAATGACAGCACCGCGAGGACTCTTCATTCCGAAAGCTTCTGCTAGGTCTTGAGTCACGCTTTGAATGCCAACACCGATACGGCCGCGAATCACACGACCATTTTCAATTAACTGATCCTTGATTTGGATGGCTAAGTCAATCGGAATGGAAAACGACAATCCCATGAAACCACCAGAGGTGGAAAAGATTTGTGAGTTAATGCCGACAACCTCTCCTTTCATATTAAAGAGCGGACCACCGGAGTTGCCGGGGTTAACTGCGACGTCAGTTTGAATGAACGGCACATATTCTTCACTGGGTAAAGCACGACTTTTAGCGGATACGATCCCTGCGGTAACGGTATTATCCAAGCCGAACGGAGAGCCGATAGCTGCAACCCATTCGCCGACTTTCAAGTTTTCGGAAGAGCCGATTTTCAGAACGGGTAAATTCTTAGCCTCAATTTTCACTACGGCAATATCGGTTTTTTTATCCAACCCCAACACTTTGCCTTGAAATTCACGGTTATCGGTAAGGCGAATGCGAAGTTCGTCAGCGCCTTCAACAACGTGCGCATTGGTGAGGATCAGACCGTCAGAGGAAATGATGAAGCCGGACCCGGTGCCGCGTTGCTCTGGAATACGTTGTTCTTGAGGTCCAAATGGCACAATCGGGAAGCCAAAACGGCGGAAAAGTTCTGCGGTTCGATCATCAAGTCCGGGGAAAGGATTCGCAACGGTTTTCGTGCGAGCGTTACGAATCGTTGAAATATTCACGACCCCCTTACCGTTTTCTTCCACCAGTTTTGTAAAGTCAGGCAATGTTTGAACTTGAGTTTGGGCGTTACTGTCATCGTTTGACAGAAAAGAAAGCTGAGCATTGGCAGCCGGCATAAAAGCCAGTGCCGCCATCACAGTGCTGGCTAAAATGGCCGATTTGAAAGCAAAACCTTTACGCATTTAGAAATCTCCAAAATAACTCAAAATAGAATATTTCTCATTGCAAATGATATTAGTGAAACGATAAAGAAAAAACGTCGGAATTTGTTTTTCGGGTTGTTTCGATCCCCCGTTATTTGTAACAAAGCTAGGTGGCTTCACGTATGGGTAGGGTAATTTTCATGGTCGTTCCCCGACCATTCAAACCATCTTCAACCGAAATTTTTCCTTGATGAATTTCCACGATTCGTTTGACAATGGCCAATCCCAAGCCATGGCCTTGGGTTTTGGTACCGAGCGCCCGATAGAAGCGATCAAAAACGCGTTCTCGCTCTTCTGGGCGGATGCCCGGGCCGTTATCGCTGACACGGATAATGGCATGGTTATCTTCGACATTTAAACTCAGAGCGATATGCCCGCCCTCTTGTGTGTAGCGAATGGCATTATCCGTTAGGTTAGTGACTAAAAGTTTCAGAGCATCTTCCATACCCTGAGTTTGTATCTTTACTGTGTTGACTTCAAGAACAATGTTTTTCTGTTGAGCTAAAACAGTGAGTTCGTCAGCGACCGAGCTGATCACTTGATCCAGTGCAACATCCACAAAAGGTTTTTTATGAGCGTCTGGGTCTAATCGAGCAATGATTAATAATTGCTGGACTAAGCCTGTTGCACGATCGATACCTGCATGAAGTCGAGTGAAAGCCTTTTGCTGGGCTTCTGGCGTTTTGGCTCTTTCGGCTAGCTGGACCTGAAGCTTTAAGGCGGTAAGCGGTGTGCGAAGTTCGTGTGCGGCATCGGAGGCAAAACGCTTTTGAGCTTCAAGACTTTCCTTGAGTTTGCCCAATAATGTGTTTAACGCATCGACAAGTTGGAGAACCTCGCGAGGTAGCCCTTTTGTCGGAATAGGCTCAATGGAAGTTGGTGAGCGGGTAGAGACAATTTTGGCTGTTCGATTTAGACTGGCAAGTCCCTGGCTTACCAAGAGCCATACGGCAATGATGAGAAAGGGCAAAAGTAGTGCCAACGGCTGCAAAATATGCAATGCGGAAGTAAATGCTAATTTAACTCGATTGTTTGTAGGTTGTGCCGTGACGATGACCCACTCATCGTTGGCATGAAAGCAGTAAATCCGCCAAACCTGACCGTTAAAAAGGACGTTGGAAAAACCGGTTTCTGTCTGGATGGGGAAAAAGTCAGTTGTAGCGGTTGAAGATTCGCGTTTAAGCGTCGTTTTATTGTGGACTTGAATGACAATTCCCTGTTCGTCCGAGGGACTGGCCATAACCGGTGGCATTTCCCGATCGATATGGGTACCCAGGGAGATAGCGATTTGTTGTAACTCGGTATCGAGGAATCGGTCCACCTCGGCGCGGGCTGAGATGAAGGTCATGTAGGTGGCGGCAATGCCAGCAAGAATCAAGGCCCCGAAAAATGTCCATAAAAGGCGGTCACGGATTGAATACATACCCCATCCTTTTTAGCATTCCAGCGTGTAACCAGCACCTCGTACCGTTTTAATAACGCTGTCTTTGAGTTTTTTACGCAGATGGTGGATGTGTACCTCGATGGCATTACTGCCAATGGAGGCATCCCAGTTATAGAGTTTTTCCTCCAATTGGGCTCTGGAAAGCACCAATCCCGGTCGTTCTGCCAAAGCCATCAAGAGGGCGAATTCTTTGCTGGAGAGCAAAATGGGCTGACCATCGAGGGTAACTTCGTGGGTCGCAGGCTTAATGGATAGACGTCCTCTTTCAATTGTGGGTTCTGCTCGACCAGCCGAACGCCGTAAAAGGGCTCGAATTCTGGCAAAAAGTTCATCAAGGTCAAAGGGTTTAATGAGATAGTCGTCTGCGCCAGCGTCTAATCCCGTGATTCGATCTTCTATCGTATCTCTGGCTGTCGTGATGAGAACCGGGGTTAAATTGCGTTCCGCGCGCATCTCTTCCAGTACACGGATTCCATCTTTGCCGGGAAGCCCGAGATCAAGAATAACCAACGAAAATTCTGTCGTTCGCAAAGCAAGAAGTGCCGAATGACCGTCTTGAACCCAATCAACGGCGTAACCTTCGTCAGTGAGTCCGTCAAGCACACTTTCACCAATCATCGGATCGTCTTCAACCAACAGTAATCTCACTGCAAACTCCTTGTGGATGCGGTATGGGTTAATTTCAAAGGCACTAAGCTTTAAGCGCTGATAAGAATTGTATTATTTTTTGTGAAAATGCCGAGAAAATTCTGAATTTTATGCTAATTTATCCATATAAATGAAACCTTGTGATGAGAATCGGTAATGACAGAACTATCCCCGTATGAAGGCCCTAAAAAAAGCTTACTTTTTACCACACAACTGGTCTATATCTTGCATGGCCTCAGTATCGTCATTGGGTTGATGACCGGTGGGACGATTCTTTCGGCTTTTTTATTTGGATGGCCCTCGATTGCCGCGGTGGTTTTGAATTACATCATGGCGCCCGATGCTCGCGGAACCTTTTTGGAATCGCATTTTTCTTGGCAGATCAGAACATTTTGGTACGGCATGATTTGGACCGTTTTGGTCGCCTTGGCTGGTTTTTTCTTGACAGTGATTGTGGTTGGTCCGATTATCTGGTTTGTCGGATTTATTGTGCTGGGGATTTGGGTGGCTTATCGCATTGCCATCGGTTGGGTTCGGCTTCGTCAGTATCGCCCCATTTATTCGGATTAGATTTTTTCGAAAGTCATTAGACCCTTTTAGGGTATGATTAGGGTTTACACCTATAAAAAGTCATCAAATATTGGGGATTTTCTCTTCAAAATTCTCTCCATTTGTGCAAAAGGGGTTCTTTTTATGAAAAGAGCCTAATCTCTTTTTATCTTAACGGAGAGAAAAATAAATGTCATTTATGCAAAAGAGTGCTGCTGCGTTGGTGTTGACCGGTGCAGCGTTGGCTGTTTCCACGGCTTATGCCGCCGGTTTCCAATTAACGGAACAATCCTCTTTGGGCCTTGGTCGTGCCTACGCTGGTGCCGGTATTGTTGGCGATGATTTGTCCGCAGTGCACTACAACCCCGCCGGTATGACCCTTTTGGAAGGGACCCGTGTTCAAGCTGGTTTCACGTGGATCGCTTTAAATGCTGACATCGATGGAGTGAATGGTCAATCTGAAAACGGTCGTTTAAAGGGTCAAGCCATTCCGACAGGCTACGTCACCCACCAAGTCAATGACAACCTTTGGTTGGGCTTTGCCATGTCGGTTCCCTACGGTATGGGTACTGAGTACGATAAGAATTGGTGGGGTCAACATCGTGGTACCAATGCCAAGATTTATACCTTTGACATGAACCCCAACATTGCCTGGAAGGTCAATGATTTGATCAGCGTGGGCGCCGGTGTGTCCGTGCAATATGCTAAAGCTGACTTAGGTATGGGTGTTATGCAGGGTATCCACGGTGAAATTGACGCCGACAGCTGGGATTGGGGCTTCAATTTGGGGTTGATGATTAGCCCGACGGATACATTGCGTTTCGGTTTAGCTTACCGTTCCGCAATCGAACATAACGCAGAGGGTGATTTTAATCTTTCTGTTAATAGCCCCATGCAGTTTGGTCTTACGTTGCCGTCTTCTGCGACGGTAAAAACACCGGATACCGTGATGTTGACGGGTACTTGGGAAGCCACGCCCGATTTACGTTTGTCTGGCTTGATTCGTTGGGCTAATTGGTCCAACTTTGACACTCTGACGATCAAGAACGATACCTCAGGCTTAACGGGATTGCTTGGATCTCTCGGTAGCATTGGAGTAACACTTCCTGGTTCTGTCACACAAATGTTGGGTGCTCTAGGTCAGTACGATATCCAGAACAAATGGCAGGACACATGGCTCTTCTCCGTTGGTGCTGACTATCGCATCAATGACGCCTTCACGGTTCGCGGCGGTATCGCTTACGAAACAAGCCCGATTGATGATCAAACGACCCGTATGGCTGTGATTCCGGATACGGATCGCCTCTGGTTGTCCTTGGGTGCAACCTACCACTTCAATAAGCAACTCCAATTCGATATGGGCGCTACTTATTTGATGGGTGTTGGCGACATGGATCTTTATGATAATGGTCAAAAGATTGGCGAATACCAATCGCTTGATGCTTATCTCGTCGGCTTCCAAGCTCAGTATCGCTTCTAATAGCAGCTAAAAGCGAACTAAAGAGCCGGTTAGACCAAAAGTCTGATCGGCTTTTGCGCATTTAACGTTCGAGGATTAACATAAGAGCCGTTTTCGTTAGGGGGCAAAGATGGCTTTAGGTGCCACAATTTATAAAGCAACAGTGGATATTTCCGATATCGATAGGGGCTATTACGGTACCCATCTCTGCACTTTGGCGCGCCATCCATCGGAAACGGAAGAGCGTCTGGCGATTCGGCTTTTTACTTTTTGTCTTTATGTTGGCGAAACGGATATGCGTTTGGAGTTTGGTAAAGGGCTTTCAACCGAAGGGGAGCCGGCTTTGTGGGAAATAGACGATACGGGAAGTATCGCCCGTTGGATTGAAGTCGGTTTGCCGGATGTGCGTCAGGCAAGAAAGTCAGCCGGTCGTAGCGATGAGGAAATCATCATTGCTTATGGAGAAGATCGTATTGGGCCATGGTGGAAACAGGTGCACGCCGATATGGAGAAAATTGAAAAGCTCTCTGTTGCAATGATCAAGGATGAGGAAGTGAGCCAGATGGTTCCCTTAATGAACCGCAGTATGCATTTAAGCGTCACTGTTCAAGATGGCGTTGCGTGGCTTTCCGATAGCGTCAAGACCGCTCAGGTTCAATTACATTGGCTTCTTCGTCGCGACTAATTCAGAATCATTGCCGTCCCTATAGCAATCAACGGGCAAGCGACCCATGGCGAGAAAAATCGCTTCAAAAGAGAGTGTTGGGGAGTAAAGCCAAAGCCGTGCACATAAGCGGCGCTCATTCCAATCATTAAGCAAACCAACCAGCCGTGTGGAACGGAGTGCATGTCCGTTGCGATGGCGCGTGGGTAGAGAACGACTCCAATTGTGACGGCAAAAGCCGTCACAAGAGAAATCGTTCGGGTCAGAATGTTAACAAAGCGATTCATCAGCGTTGGCTATCTTGCTTTATTTCGTACATCGCGCCCATTAAGACAGCAAAAACGATCGCTAGCAGCAAGCCGGTAATCCAGTAAATGTAAAACATAAAAATTTGCTCCTAGTAGAGTGTTTTGTCATTGTCTTTAATGTATTGAGCCGTTAATTTGCCGCTCATCACCTTGTAGGCCCATCCGGTATAAATGAGCACGATCGGTAAAAAGATCAGCGTGACAATAAACATGACCTGTAACGTCAGCTGAGAACTCGTGCAGTCCCAGATCGTCAGTGAAGAGACCGGATGACTGGAAGAGGGCAATACAAACGGGAACATTGCGACCAATGGGGTGAGCACAATACCCAAAATGCTGCACGAAGAGGCTAAAACGGCTAAGAGCGGCTTCCACACATATTGGCTTAACACGCCAACTGCGGCAGCTAATAAGGCAAGGGCCGGAATCACGAAGAGCACAGGATATTGCGTGAAGTTAGTAAACCAGGCACCTTCACTGACCGTGACGGTCTTTAAAAGCGGATTGGACACGCCATTCGGGTTAATGTTGGTTGCGACATAACCGGTGATACCGAAGTAGACCCAGAGCCCACCCAAGGCGAAGAGTACAAACGTGACAACACCTGCAATCAATCCAACCTTGCGAGCTCTGGCTTGCAATTCACCCGTCGTGCGAAGCAAAAGGTAATTTGCCCCATGAAAAATGACCATGGCAATGGAAACCACACCGCACAGAAGGGCAAAGGGATTAAGCAAAGCCCAGAAACTGCCGGTGTAAGTTGAGCGTAGTGACTCGTCAAAGTGGAAAGGAACCCCCTGAAGCATGTTGCCGAACGCAACGCCGAAAATAATCGGCGGAACGAAACTACCGATAAAAAGAGCCCAGTCCCATGAGGTGCGCCACTTACTGGCCGGCACGCGGCTACGATAATCGAAAGCGACCGGCCGCAAAATCAGGGCTGCGAGCACAATAAATAGGGCCCAATAAAGTCCTGAGAAAGCCGTCGCATAAACCAAAGGCCAGGCGGCAAAAATAGCGCCGCCCCCGGTCAAAAGCCAAACTTGATTACCATCCCAGTGCGGGGCAACGGTGTTAATCATGATTCGGCGTTCAGTGTCGTTCTTGCCGAGAAATGGCAGCAAAGAGCCAACTCCCATATCTTGCCCGTCCATGACAGCGAAGCCGACTAAGAGAACGCCCACAAAGAGCCACCAAACGATCTCAGAATTTCATAATCAATCATTTTTACTCTCCTTTACCGTTCGTTTGGTTTTGCTCAAAGAAGTAACGACCGGTTCCAAGAAAACTGGGGCCGGTTTTCACCAATCGAGTCATGAGCCACATTTCAACAACCAGCAATGCCGAATAAAGCACAACAAAGCCAATGAGCGATCCCATCACACTGGATGCCGAGAGGGTTGAGGTTGAAAGATGCGTGGGTAACACTTCATAAATACTCCAAGGTTGACGACCGTACTCGGCAACCAACCACCCCAGTTCACAAGCAATCCAGGGCAGGGGTAAAGCGAAGAATGTGAGTTTTAGAAGTGTGCGCTTCGAAACGATCGAACCTTTCACTGAGAAATAAAGATTGAGGGCAAAAATCAATATCAAAGCGATGCCGCAGCCCACCATGGCTCTGAAACTCCAGAACATGATATTCACGTTGGGAATCGTATCGCGAGCAGCTTGCGCGATCATCTCATCGGTGGCTCGGGAGGGTTCATCGGTGTACTTGCGAAGTAACATTCCGTACCCTAAGTCTTGCTGAACTTGTGAAAATTGCTCCCGTAAAACGGTATTGCTCGGATCCCGGCGTAAGGCGGAAAGTGTTTCAAGAGCGCGCACACCGTTTTCAATGCGAGTGGTGTTTTCCGCCATGATTTCTTTAATTCCGGGAATGGGCGTGTCTAAAGAGCGAGTAGCAATAATGCCGAATAACCACGGAATTTCAACATTAAAACGAGTGGTTTGAGTTGACTCGTCAGGGAAACCGAAAACGGTCATCGGGGCGGGAGCGGGGTGAGTTTCCCAGGCGGCTTCCATGGCTGCCATCTTAGCCGGCTGATCTTTTGCAACGAGGTACCCAGATTCATCGCCCAAGTGGATGGTAAAAAGCGAGACAACCAGCCCGAAAGCGGCGGCGATCCGAAGAGATCGTTTGGCAAAATCAATATCCCGACCTTTAAGTAGGTAATAAGCAGAGATGGCCAGAACAAAAAGGGCGCCCGTCATGTAACCCGCTGCAATGGTGTGACCGAATTTGGCTTGTGCCCAAGGGCTGAGGATAACAGCAAAGAAATCGGTCATTTCCATTCGCATCGTTTCAAAATTAAATTCTGAACCGATGGGGTATTGCATCCACGCATTGGCGATAAGAATCCACAAAGCCGAAAGGTTGGAACCCAAAGCCATCATCAGGGTCACAATGAAGTGAGTTCCCTTTTTCAGCCGAGTCCAGCCAAAGAAGAATAAACCAATGAAGGTTGATTCCAAAAAGAACGCCATCAGGCCTTCAATGGCTAACGGAGCACCAAAGATATCGCCGACATAGTGAGAGTAGTAGGCCCAATTGGTACCGAACTGAAATTCCATTGTGATCCCTGTGGCAACTCCTAGCGCAAAGTTAATGCCAAAAAGCTTGCCCCAGAATTTGGTCATATCTTTATATGCCTCTTTTCCTGTTACAAGGTAACAGGCTTCCATGACAACCAGCATGAAAGACAACCCTAAGGTCAAGGGCACGAAGATAAAGTGGTACATGGAGGTCAGGGCGAATTGCCACCGTGACAAGTCCACCAATTCGGCTGAAATCATGTTGAGTCCTTCGATAAACGTTCAGGGAAACATTGAGAAGACTAGTGAGTACGGTCTTCACTAGATAACGGAGAATCACTATCGGACAAAATCAGTTGACTCATGCTATCCGCGTCAGGATTCACCCGATCAGCGGAACTAAAAAACAAAAGTCCCAGGCAGACGATCACGGCAATCTTGCAAAATAGAGTCAGACTGACTTCTTGCAATAATCGCTTATCTCGAGGGTTCATTTTGTTTTTTGATTCCGTCATGTCGGTAAGAATACAGCAAAATGAAGCTTTGTTGACCAAAGGTATCAGAAAACTATGATTCTCATAGTCAAAAGTATGCTGAGCATTTGATGAAGGAAGAAACGAAACGGCTTGATTTTTTTCATAGAAACAAAAAAGGTTTCTCTCGCGGAGAAACCTTTTCGTAAATCCCTGTTGATCGCGTTAATTGGCTTTTGTGTCGTCAATGATTTCGATCATTTCTTCATCACGGCTCTTTAGCGAGATTCGAACCACAGGTGCCGGCGCCTTGGCATCCTCTTCTGTGAGTCCCCAAACCGCTAACAACTGGGCCTGAGTCGGGATTTCGCCCTTGGCCACTCTTTCGCGGCGAGCCGTAACCGATTCACGAACAATTTTTTCAATGCTGTCTAAAGGGATGCGATTCAAATCAGCAAAAACCACGCATTGACGCTCTAAATTAACATTGGGAAGCTTATCCTTATAAGCTTCAATGACACTGGGTTCTGCGACGTAAAGGGTCATGCTTTTTTCTGCAGACTCTAAAGCAAACAGCGGTCCTTTGAGTTCATAAAAAGCGAGAGCGTGACGCATGCTCTCACGAACCCCCCGGGCCGAACGGCGAATCAGGCTGCAAATTTTAGCCATCGCAACTCGGCGATCCGGCGGTAAGCTTTGTAAGTAATCACCAACAGTCGACATCGAATAATCCCTTAACAAGACTGGGAAAACAAAGCGTTAATTTTACACGGATTTGATGCAATCCTCTATAGGGAATAACCTATTTCTCAAGAAATCTCGAGAACTTGCGTTATTTGTAAAAAACGAATTGGGCCTCAAAGGGTACTCGTAAAATTTGGCCTTTTTTTGCCTCCGTACATTTTTGCGTGGGCAATCCGCCATGGGTATTTAGACGTTGTACATACTTCACACCGGCGAATGCGCCAGCCGAAGCGGACTCTGTCACAGCGAAAAGAGCCTCTGTCAAATTTGCTGTTTGTGGACGGTAACGAATGATTCGGGTCACGAGTTTGGAGCCGTCGTTATGAACAAACGAAAAGTGATAACCGTGTTTAGCAACCGCTTGATTTTTTACTGGCTCGAATAAGTAGGCATTGGGTGCCTCAAAATGCCAAAACCAACCTTGCGTATCGCGGGCGCAACGAAAGATTTGCTCGCCGGAAGCCTCTAAACGAAGAACTTCTTGCGCTCCCGTTGGGGGATCAAGTGACACGGTCTGGGGAGTTAAATTAGCGCAGGACGCTAAAAGGATGGCAGAGCCAGCAAGTACGATGCGTTTATAAAATTGCATAAAAAGTGACGCCTATTGAAAAAATCAATGAACTCGAAAAGTGTACTGCAAATTTGTTAACGCATGGCTACATTCAAACGGCCTGCTGAAAAAAGGCAATATACGGTTTTGTCGTTTCAGCTAAGCAGAACTCTCTACTTTACTTGAAAGTTTTTTAGTTTTTGGCGCAGAAAGTTGTTAGTGTTGCAGCTCTGTCACAGATGGTTAGTTTTTGTCGAGAGTTGATATGCCAAAGCGCGCTGTTATTCGTTTCGCGATGCCGTTTCTACAGGCGTCATTAGTCAAACAGATTTTGATTGGTTTGATTTTGGGTGTTGCGGTTGCTCTTTTTTTGCCGCAAGTGGCTCATGCGTGTGGTTTTTTAGGTTCTATCTTTATCTCTGCACTAAAAGCTGTCGCGCCGTTATTGGTGTTTGTTCTGGTGATGTCAGCGATTGCCAATCAGGATATACAGACAAAAGCGCATGTCAAATCGGTTTTGTGTCTTTATTTGTTGGGAACCTTTGGTGCGGCACTGGTTGCTGTTGCCGCGAGTTATCTCTTTCCGACCTCGATTCATCTCGTTAGTACCGAGGTTTCAAATACGGTTCCGGAAAGTCTTCAAGAGGTCATTCGTAATTTAATTCTGAGCGTTGTTGATAACCCCATTCATGCGCTTTCTGTCGGTAACTACATGGCGATTCTGGCTTGGGCAACCGGGCTGGGGATTGCTCTTAGGCATGCTGCCAATGCTTCTCGTGAGTTTGTCGCCGATCTTTCCCGCGGTGTGGAATTTGTTGTCAAAGTGGTGATTCACTTTGCGCCGCTTGGTATTTTCGGTGTTGTCTGTGATGTCGTTGCCACGACTGGGTTGGAGGCGTTGTTGGGCTATGTGCAACTGTTGCTTGTTCTCATCGGTAGCATGCTTTTCGTTGCCCTGGTTTTCAATCCTTTTTTAGTGTGGTTATACATTCGCCGCAATCCTTATCCATTAACCATTGCCACACTAAGAGAAAGTGGTGTCACGGCATTTTTCACGCGTTCTTCGGCCGCTAACATTCCGGTGAATATGGGCATGTGCCGTCGCCTGGATTTAGATGAGGGGACCTACTCAATTACCATTCCGTTGGGCGCAACAATTAACATGGCGGGCGCTGCAATTACCATTACGGTCTTGACATTGGCGGCAGCCAATAGTCTATCCATTGAATTTCAATTTGGTTCGGCCTTGCTTTTGAGTTTTGTTTCCGCATTATGTGCCTGCGGAGCTTCCGGAGTACCAGGCGGTTCCCTAATGTTGTTGCCCTTAGCCTGCGGTTTATTCGGAATTGATCAATCAATCGCAATGCAAGTCGTGGCGGTGGGCTTCATTATCGGTGTTTTACAGGATTCGGCAGAAACGGCTCTGAATTCTTCCTCAGACGTCTTGTTTACCGCGGCGGCCTGTTTGCGTGCAGAACGATTGGAATTGGACAGAGTTCGTAAAGAAGAGTTAATCAATAAGCACCTCAATCATGGGGACTGAGGTGCTTAAAAGAGGCTTTACGCCTCAAAATTGGCTAATTTGATGCTCCTGCCGTTTTGAATCCAGGTAACGCCTCGGGCAATGACCGTGTCAATGTCCAAGGAATCTGTCAAAACGCAAAGGTTTGCGGTCATTCCGGGTTGCAAACGGGCTTCTTTGACGCCCAAAGAGTCTGCCACATTGGAGGTGGTCATCATCAGGGCCGTTTCGAAGTCGATCCCGTTGGCTACCATTTCTTTGAGCATCATATGATTGGCGTTCACTGGTGCCGCAACAATTGCAACCATTACGCCATTTTCAAATTTGGGCATGGAGCCATTGCCGTCCGAACTCATGGTGATACGTGAGCGATCAACACCTGCTTTTAAGGCACGTTGAACGCACTCAACGAAGGGGTAATAATTACCACCGCCGGAGGTGATATCAATTACACCGCCTTTTTTCGCAAATTCGATCGCCTGCTCAAATAACTTCGGTTCTCGTCCGGTGTGAGTCGGTGAGAAATGGTGACGGGCTAATCCTCGTGCAATAAGGCGTTCAAACTGCTCATACGCACCACCATAATCACCTAAATGCACGTGTAATACCCCTTTTTTACCCGAGAGCATTCCACCCATTCGCACGTCAGCGACCAATTTGAGCATTTCATCATCGTTGGGGAATGAGCAACGGTGATCGGCAAGAGCGATCTTGACACCCAATACTGGCTCAATGGTGATGATATCTTTGCGAGGGTTGCCGGTGATGGTGCGTGTCGGGTATTGGTAAGAGCCCGTATGCATGTAAGCGGTCAACCCTTCCTGACGCAAACCCATTACTTTCGCATAGAGTTCCTCCGGAAACTTCGTTGTTCCTTCGGTCCCCATGACGCCACAAACGGTTGTGATACCGGCGCGTAACAGTTGGGAGGGCATAATGGGAGGAACGCGTGTTGCGGGACCTCCTTCACCGCCACCGCCTGTAAGGTGCACGTGTTGATCGAAAAATCCGGGCGTGACTCGACTGCCTTCAACGTCAATGACTTCGACTTTGCCGGGCAATCGGACGTCGTCAAGATGATCTTCGATGGCGACAATTTTGTCAAAGCAAAGAAGAACATCCTTTTTACCCAAAGGGTGAGGTGCGAAAACATTCGCGTTTTTAATGATTTTGAACATGTACTAGCCTTCCTTTCGGAGATCCGAAAAAAAGAAAATGAAGAAAAGCCTCGAAAAACAGTATACCCGACGCCATCTTCAAGCCTGCCATTCAAGCTAAGGCAATATCGGTATACTGTCGAAACAAAAGTGACTGAGCTCAATGACAAGTGAAGACGTACTAAAGCGATATTTCGGCTACGACAGTTTCAGGGGCTTTCAAAAAGAAGCGATACAGACCGTTTTGTCTGGTCGTGACGCCCTGGTTTTAATGCCGACAGGAGGCGGTAAGAGCCTCTGTTATCAGATTCCCGCCTTGATGAGGGAAGGGGTGACTGTGGTCGTTTCCCCGCTTATCGCTCTCATGAAGGATCAAGTTGAGATGCTTCGTGATAGTGGAATCCATGCGGCGACTTTGAATTCTTCTCAGAGCTTTCAAGAAAGTCGCCAGGTCATGCGTCAATTGGCCGCCGGGCAGCTAAAACTACTGTACGTGGCGCCTGAGCGATTGGTGACGCCTAAGATGCTCGCTTTGCTCAGTGAGATAAAAATCAATTTGTTCGCTGTCGATGAAGCGCATTGTATTTCTGTTTGGGGACATGATTTTCGTCCGGAATATCGGCAACTCAGTCTCTTAAAAGAAACATTTCCCAACGTGCCTCGTATGGCGTTAACGGCAACGGCGGACGAACAAACTCGAGAAGAAATCGTTTCCCGCCTTTTGGTCAATCCCGCTCGATTTATTATGAGTTTTGATCGGCCGAATATTCGCTATCGGATGTATGAAAAGGGTAAGGGCTATCTTGATCAGGTGGTGAATTTTATTCGCGGCGAGCATATGCATGAATCCGGAATTGTCTACTGTGCTACGAGAAAGAAAACGGAATCTGTCGCCGCTCACTTGTGTGCCAGTGGAATTGATGCTCTGGTTTACCATGCAGGGCTCAGCAATGAAGAACGCGATGCCAACCAGGAGGCCTTTTTCGAACGCCCTTGCGTTATGGTGGCAACGATTGCTTTCGGTATGGGAATTGATAAGCCCGATGTGCGCTACATTGTCCACGTGGATATGCCGAAGTCCATTGAGAACTATTTTCAGGAAACAGGACGAGCCGGTCGGGATGGGAAGGCTGCGGAAGCCGTTCTTTACTATGGGTTGGAAGATCTAATACAACAGCGTTACTTTATTGAGCAAAGCGAAGCCGATGATTTGTATAAGCAGGTGACTTTGCAAAAGCTCGACAGCATGCTGGGTTTAGCTGAAGCGGCCACTTGTCGTCGTGTGCTGCTATTGAATTATTTTGGCGAGAAAAGTGAGCCTTGCGGCAATTGTGATAATTGTGAAAATCCCCCAAAGACTCGAGACGCGACAGTCGACGCACAAAAGCTTTTATCCTGTATTTATCGCTGTTCAAAAACCAATTCATTGGGGTTTGGCGCATCGCACGTTATCAATGTGTTACGAGGAGAGGCCAACGATCGAGTTTTTGAGAAAAATCATGATGAATTACCGACTTTTGGCATTGGCCGGGGACATACCATGAAATATTGGCGAAAAATATTGCGCCAATTAATCAGTCGCCACTACGTTAATGTTAATTATCAATGTTGGAATGTTCTAACTGTTAACGAACGTGCAAAACCGCTTCTGAAAGGTGAGGAAAAATTTTATATTCGTGTGGATGGATTGGGTCAGCTGTCGAGTCGGAAAGTGATTGATCACGAAGATTTGGACGATTCGGAACAGATTCTTTTTCATCAGCTCAGACAGTGGCGTAAAGACGTTGCAAAGCAGCGTGAAATTGCCTCTTACAACGTGTTTACTGACGAGACACTTATTCAAATTGTCAAGCGTAAACCCCGTCAGCCTTCGCAACTTTGGGGGATTTCCGGTATCGGAGAAAAACGAATCGCCCATTATGGTGAATCGGTTTGTGAATTAATCAGGGCGTGGTACCGAGAACAAAAGAAATTGCCGATATGAAAAGGACCCAGATCAAAATGACATGGGTCCTTTGGGTTTTAGGCGCGATGAATTTCGTTATTACGTGGCTTTTGTTTCCGATTACCAAATACCTTATCAAAGAGGCTATTGGGCAACATCCGCAAAAGCTTGGAGACAACGCCCATTTGCCAAGGGATTGTTGCATAGCTTCGCTTAGCTAAAATAGCATCGGCAGCTCGCGATGCAAATTGCGCCGGTGTCAAAATAAAGGGCATCGGATAAGGATTCACATCGGTTAACGGGGTCTTGACAAAGCCCGGGCTGATGGTCACCACGTTGATGCCATGTTTTTTCATTTCGACTCGTAGGCTTTCGCAATAGGTAATGACCGCGGATTTACTGGAGCAGTAGGCTTCTGTACCGGGCATTCCGCGGATACCACCGACACTTCCGATACCAACTAGTGTTCCATGACCCCGTTGCATCATCGGCTCAATGAAAGCATGAAAGGTTGTTGCCATGGCAAAAACATTGGTCTGATAGACTTTTTCCATGACCTCAAGATCTTCATAGTATTGAGTTTTGACACCAACGCTGATACCGGCGTTGGCGATAGCAATATCGGTCCCACCAACGGTGCGATCGAATTCCCTGGCAATGGCAATCAATTCATCACGATGGGTCACGTCGCAGGCGTAGGCATGATGCTTTTCGCTATTGGGTAATGTCGCAATAAGTTCTTTAATCGGTTGTTCTCGGCGGGCAACCAATCCAAGGGTTGCACCACGTGAAGCGAACTCATGAGCTAGTGCGGCACCGATGCCACTGGAGGCGCCGGTAATAAAAACATTCATGATATGCCCCCTCAAAGATGAGAGTTTTTCTTTTAGCGCCCTGCGGCGACAGAGACAGTCTGTTGCCACAGGGGGTGTTTTCTAAAACGGTAACTGCACATTCGGGTCGACCGTTCGAATTGCTTGGGCAAAACGCTGCTTAATGCGTTCAAGGGCTTCAGCGGAATCCCCTTCTAAACGCAAAACCACGACTGGGGTGGTATTGGAAGAGCGGGCTAAGGCAAAGCCATCATTCCATTCAACACGAATACCATCGATAGTAATGATATCGGTCGCATCATCAAAGCGCAGTTCTTTTTGTAAGCGGGCAACAAAGCGTTTATTTTCGCCTTCGGCCATTTCAATATGCAATTCAGGCGTGTTAACAGCCGACGGAAGCGATTCCAGAAGTGCAGAGGGATTGTCGCTTCGGGAAAGGATCTCCAGCATACGCGCGCCGGCATAGAGTCCGTCATCAAAACCGGGCCAGCGTTGATCATTAAAGAACAAGTGGCCGCTCATTTCCCCGGCAAAGGGAGCTTGAGTTTCTCTTAGTTTTGCCTTAACCAGCGAGTGACCCGTACGGCAAATGGTTGGGATACCACCATGTTCTTTAATCCAAGGAACTAATCGGCGAGTGCATTTCACGTCATAAATAATCGGAGCGCCGGGATTGTGCTTCAAAATATCGGCCGCAAAGAGCATCATTTGACGATCGGGGAAAATAATTTCACCAGACTTTGTCACGACTCCCAAGCGGTCGCCGTCGCCGTCAAACGCGATCCCAACCTCAGCGTCAGTGTTTTTCACAGTCTCAATTAGATGCGATAAATTCGCGGGCTTTGAAGGGTCCGGGTGGTGATTGGGGAAGTGTCCGTCAATTTCAGTGAAAAGCGGAATAATTTCGCAGCCTAATTGACTAAACAGCTTCATTGCCAAAGGACCGGTCACCCCGTTACCGCAGTCGATGGCGACTTTGATGGGACGGGCCAACTTTACATCTGCCAAGACTTTTTCCAAATAGGGCGTGACAACATCTTGTTGAGTCACTGTTCCTTCTTGAGCAGCCGGCGTGATTCCGCGAATGATACGTTCTCTCAAATTTTGGATACCATCTCCAAAAAGCGTATCTTTGGCCATCATCATTTTCAGACCGTTATATTCCGGCGGATTGTGGCTGCCTGTCACGGCAACGCCGGAACCGGTTCCCGTCACGAAGGTCGCAAAATAAAGGACAGGAGTCGGGACCATACCGATGTCAATCACGTTAATGCCCATGCTGGCAATGCCCTTTATCAAAGCGTCAGATAACTTGGGACCGGATAAACGGCCATCGCGGCCGACACAAAGGGTTTTCACGCCTTTTTCTTGAGCGAGTTCCCCAAGGGCTTGACCGACTGCGAAGGCCGCATCTGTCGTCAAAGTTTTATCGACGATTCCCCGAATGTCGTACGCTTTGAAAATCGATGAATCAATTAGCATGATGTTTTTCCGAAAGGTTAAGGTTGACGACGGTCTTTTCGTTCTTTTTCAATGAGCCAATTCACAACAGGTAATACCTTTTGTCGAGAGCCCACCATATGAGGCGCCGTTAGATACTTGCCTGCAACGCCAATGTATGGCGTCGCATCCAGGTTATAAGCTTGCCACAACTTAGTGGCTTGCTGTGTTTGTGTTGTGACGGAGAAAGAGTTATAGGCTTTCTGCCATGAATCTGCTGAGATACCATGAGATTTTACCCAACCGTCCAGGTCTGCTGAACTGGTTATTTTCCCTTGCATTAGGTCCTGCCAGAAAACCATGTGCAAGTCGTCCAATCGGTTGAGACTTGCCAAAGTGTAGTAAATTCGACTTAAAAACTCAGTGGTTTGATCCCACGCAACGGGAACTCTTACCAGCTCGACATCGTCTGGGAGCGTTTTTTGCCATCCATCAATGAGTGGCGCCAGTCGCAAGCAGTGGCCACACGTATAGGCAAAAAAATCGATCACCTCAATTTTTTCAGAACTGCTGGCAACCATCGGTTCCACGAGTCGATAATCCTGACCTAAAACGGGTTCGCACTGAGCAGCCTGGGCTGTTAAAAGACCCAGGCTCATCAGGACTAAAGACAAGCTTGTTTTAAAGGGTTTCATCAGTATTTGTTGCGAACAACCATGGCATCAAAACCATTTGAGATGAGGCGCTGTTGCAACTCGTTGGCCTCTCGGGCAGTGTCAAAAGGTCCAAGCACGACGCGATAAAGCGTGACGCCGGCATCCGTTGATTGCACAACATCCGCTTCCAGGGCAATAAACGCCAAATCCGTTTGGATTTTTTCAGCATCCTTTTTTGAGCGGAAAGCGCCAGCTTGGATGGTGTAGGTTTCTGCACTGACCTGGGCCGCATTTGGCGTTTCAGCTAACCGATGAGCCGTGGGTGCTTCCACGGTTTTGATGGCTGAGAGGGATTCTTCCACGGGGGTACTACGGGTCGTATTGTCGTATAACGCCGTGTTAGGATCTTTCCCATCAAGGGCTGAGGCATCAATGGCTCGGGTCGACTTTTGAACGTTCTCAACAAAGGGAACCGGAGCTCCTGTGATAACCAGTGCCGCCGTGGCGCACAAAACACAACCAATAACCATCCCAATGAGTATTCCGGTCCAAATGGAACCTCCCGAGCTGGGCTTTCGATACATAACCATAAATGCCTCTTACATTTTTTCCGGAGCGGAAATGCCTAAAAGGGCTAAGCCGTTACGTAGAACTTGGCGGGTGGCTAGTAGCAACGCTAAACGTGCGTTACGAATATTGGCATCCTCAACCAAAATCCGTTCGGCGTTATAGAACGCATGGAAGCTTCCGGCAAGTTCTTTGAGGTAGACGCACAAGGTGTGCGGTGCGAATTCTTTGGCGGCCACTGTCAACGTTTCTGGGAATTCGCTCAAAATATTCATAAGAATCGTTGCACTCTTATCGCTCAGACAAGATAAATCCAAGCTAGCCAATTCAGCGTCAGAGGGAACGGTGTAACCTTTTTCCACAGCTTGAGCGAGAACCGAGCAAATTCGGGCATGAGCATACTGCAGATAGTAAACCGGGTTTTCGTCCGACTGAGATAACGCCAAGTTAACGTCAAAGACAAATTCGCTATCGGCCTTTCGACTCACTAAGAAGAAGCGTGCAGCGTCTTTTCCTACCCATTGCACCAAATCGCGCAACGTAACATAAGAGCCCGCGCGTTTACTCATCTTGACCTCTTGGCCATCGCGAACGACTTTGAGCATCTTGTGTAAAACATAGTCGGGAAAAGTCGCAGGAACATTCAAGCCCAATACTTTGGCTGCTGTCTGGACGCCAATGCGAACTCGGGCAGTCGTCCCATGATGGTCGGCCCCTTGAATATCGATGGCTTTGACAAAGCCTCTTTCAAATTTACTGAGGTGGTAAGCGACATCGGGAACAAAGTAAGTGTAGGTGCCGTCTTTTTTGCGCATGACTCGGTCTTTGTCATCTCCGAAGCGTTTAAAGTCCGGATCGGTGGTTTTCAACCACAAAGCGCCATCGGCTTCATAAGTATGGCCTGAGGCAATGATGGCATCCACGGCACGTTTGACCAACCCGTCTGTATATAAAGAGCTTTCCAAGTAGAAGTTATCGAAGGCAACACCAAGCGCTCTTAAATCACTATCTTGTTCATTTTTGAGATAGGCTACGGAGAAAGCACGGATACTTGCGAGATCTTCAACATTGCCGCTAGCTGTAATTTCATGGCCTTCACGTGTGTGAACGGTCTTTTTATCCAAAAAATCGCGTGCGATATCTTGAATGTAAAGGCCTTGATAGCAGTTTTCCGGGAATTGAACGGTTTCTCCGAGCAACTCTTTGGCGCGTAGCTGAACGGAAGTCGTTAACGTTTGGATTTGCACCCCTGCGTCGTTGTAATAAAACTCACGGCTGACTTTCCAACCTTGTGTTTTCATCAAAGCGGCCAGAACGTCACCGAGCGCACCTTGGCGTGCGTGACCAAGGTGAAGGGGCCCAGTGGGATTGGCAGAGACGTATTCAAGTAGAACACTTTCGCCGTCATGCTCGTGACTGTGTCCAAACAATTCCTTCTGATTGAGAACCGTGTGGACAACGGCTGTTTTGGCCGTATCGCTCAAACGCATGTTAATGAAACCGGGGCCAGCGATTTCCAAGCTCTTAATGAGAGCGGGACTTTCAGGTAACTTCTCAATCTCACTAACCAATTGAGAGGCAATATCGCGAGGGCTCTTTTTTAGAGCCCGAGCAAGTTGCATGGCAACATTGCAAGCAAGATCACCATGATCGGCCACTTTGGGGCGCTCCAACAAAATACTGACGTCATTGACGCCCATGTTAGAGAGAGCCGTTTCAAAAAGTGAAGCGATGGCCTTTTTCTGTTCAATTAACATAGTGTTTGTCCAACAAAGTTATATTTTCCGATTTTTCGCCCATTCATTATTTTGAGAGATAAACCGGGAGTTCTCATTGGCTAATGTCACCCTTGGAGATTTGCGCATAAGCCGAATGATTGTGAATTGATTCAAAATTTTCTGCCTGGATGCGATAAGCAGTAATGTTTGGATCAGCATTTAATGCGACGGCAACATCACGAATCAAATCCTCAACAAATTTCGGATTTTGATAAGCATATTCAGTGACATATTTCTCATCAACGCGCTTTAGCGTGCTCCAAAGTTCACAGGAGGCGCTCTGCTCGGCATATCGGATGAGCTTTTCAATGGGCAACGCAGCGTTTAATTTAGCTGCGATGGTGATATGCGAACGTTGATTATGCGCACCAAACCGGGAAATCTCTTTGCTGCAAGGGCACAAGCTCGTTACTGGAACCACAACGGTTTGAATAACCGTCGTTTCGTTATTTTTGTGCTCCACGGTCCAGCGAACTTGGTAGTTTAGAAGACTTTCAAGCCCGGAAACCGGTGCGGTTTTCAGTACAAAATAGGGAAACTCGAAGTCAATTCGGCCGGCCGGAGCATGAAGAGTTTTAAGCATTTCCTGCATCAAAGCGGGAAGCGTTTCTGCGCTAAGCGGCTCGGTGTGTTGTTGTAGCAAACCGAGGAAACGAGACATGTGCGTTCCCTTCTGTTGGGCCGGCAAAGTGACATACATTCCGATCGTGGCGACGGAATGTTGCACACCGTTAGCGCTTTTAACGCAGACAGGCAATTGCACGCCGCGGACGCCGACATATTCGATTGGGATGTTCCGAGGGTCAGTGCTTGACTGCACGTCAGGTAAATTTGTGTCGTATAAGCTTTTCATAGATTGCGTAATTTTCGCTAAAAAAGGGAAAATTTGCGAACCTTTAGATCGTAAAAATGAAAAAAATTACCGTACCGTGGAACATTTTGTATCTAAGTGTTTTTACGGATAGGTAATGAAGGCTAGCATTTTAGGGATTTTGCTAGGATTTTTAAAGATAAAGGCTCTTTTTCGCATCGATAAAAGAGAAAGAAATTGAAACCTTTAGATGGCAAAAATTTTACATTGCCTATAAATTAACAAAAAACAGTTCATTGACATCCGATTCGATAAATTTAAGGATATTGACAAGATGCCCATTTATATCTACCGTGGCGGCCCCGGTCCTGGTCCTAGGAATCCCCTGATGCGATTCTTGGTGAGTTTGGCTATATTGGCAGGCGGCGTTGCGTTGGGGGTTTTCCTTTTGCCTGTTATTGGCGTGATGGCG
>URFF01000006.1 GCA_900546995.1 uncultured Sutterella sp. | reverse complement strand
TATAAATGCGCAAGGGGACTTTGGGACGATATTCGGTCAATGTGTCAATGGCAGGCAGTCGGTAATAGACGACAGAAAAGACAACCAGACCGAGGCTCACACCGATCACACCGGCGCTCAGACCGGCGATACAGAGCCATTTGAATGTTTTTTTGAACCAGGATTTTTCAGAGGTCGCTTTTTTCATTGTGCAACAATAATACGATTTATTTGCGGTCCCTTACCTTAAACAAATCCAACCGCGAGGACCGCTTTGTAGATCAGACAAAATAAAATGCTAATGGTACTGACTTTTTATTGATTTTGTGCTGATTATAAAAAGAGGTTTCGTTTAGAAACACATCGGCAATCGGTTTGGAAAGCACAATCGGTACAATACAGACGTGAGTTGTTAGTAACAGGCAGGTTTATGATCGATATTTACCAGTACGAAATCACCGTTGGGAAAGAGTCCATTGATATCCTCGGGCATGTCAATAATCGTGAGTATTTACGTTGGATGGAAAGAGCGGCGATTGAACACGCGGCCTCCTTGGGTTGGGATGCGAAGCGGTATTTGCAGCGTGGGGAAACTTGGGTGGCTCGTGAGCACTGGATCGAATATCTCAGACAAACCTACGAAGGCGAGAGGTTGACCGTCTATTCGTGGGTAAGCAAGTTGAACGGTTCGCGCTCTTTGAGGCGCTATGCCATCAAAAGAGGCAATCGGGTGGTATGTGTCGGCGCCACTGAGTGGGTTTATATTGATTTTACGACCGGTCGTCCCAAAGAAGTTCCCGAGGATGTGGCGGCCTGCTTTACGATAATTCCCGATGGAGACCCTCGTTTAGAGGAAAGGGGCATCATTCGACTTGTCCGATTTTCACCACACTTAGACCTTTGATTGCTTCAGAGGTTGTGGAAGTGACTTAAAACTTGATGCTCAAGCGATATAATATCGCGTTTACTGAATTGGAATTCAGTTTTTTCAAAGGAAAGTGCCTGTGCAGGATCTTGTGGTTGTCAAAGATGTAACGTTCGGCTATGGCAAGCGCATCATTTTAGACGATGTGACGCTTCGTTTCGGCCGCGGGCAGGTTGTTGCCATTATGGGTGGCTCCGGGATGGGGAAAACCACCCTGCTGAAATTGATCGGTGGTCTGGAAACTCCACAAAAAGGTCAGATTGTTTTTGATAATCAGGTGATGGATACTGCCAATAGGGAGTCCCTTTTTGCCATGCGACGCCGTATGGGGATGCTGTTTCAGTTCGGTGCGCTTTTTACCGATATGTCAGTGTTTGACAATGTCGCCTTCCCATTGCGTGAACAAACAGATCTGAGTGAGGAACTCATTGAGCGGCTAGTCCTGATGAAATTAAACGCCGTGGGGCGGCGAATTTAATGCCAAGCGAGATTTCGGGGGGTATGTCGCGTCGTGTTGCCTTGGCTCGCGCGACCGCTTTGGATCCGGCGCTCATTATGTACGATGAGCCTTTTGCCGGATTGGACCCGATTTCCATGGGGGTGACGGCCCGCTTGATTCGAGATCTCAACGATGCGTTAAATGCGACGAGTATTATCGTCACGCACGACGTGCCGGAGACCTTTGCCATTGCCCATTATGTTTACATGATTTCATCAGGGCGCATCGCAGCCGAAGGTACCCCAGAGCAGTTGAGTGCTTCAACCGATCCTTATGTGCGGCAATTTATCGACGGTGAGCCTGACGGACCGGTGGCATTTCACTATCCGGCCGAGCCAATCGAAAAAGAATTTGGGGTACGCGTATGAATTGGATCGTTGACTTAGGCGCTTGGACTTTAGAGCAGATTCGCCATGTCGGGCGTTTGGCTATTTTCTCCGTTCAGCTTTTCAAGGTTTTGCCGGCGGCACTGTCGCGTTTTAGCTTGATTGTTCAACAGATTCACTTTATCGGAAACTATTCGCTTTCCATTATTGCGGTTTCTGGGTTGTTCGTCGGTTTTGTTTTGGCGCTGCAGGGCTACTACATTTTGGTGACATACGGTAGTGAACAAGCGCTCGGTGTGATGGTCGCGCTCTGTTTGGCTCGTGAGTTGGGCCCCGTGGTTTCCGCACTGCTTTTTGCCGGACGTGCGGGCACTTCGCTCACAGCCGAAATCGGTTTGATGAGAGCCGGCGAGCAGGTTGCCGCCATGGAGATGATGGGGGTTGATCCCGTCCGAAGAGTGTTAGCGCCGAGATTTTGGGGCGTTTTTATCTCCCTACCGGTTCTATCTTGCATCTTTACCGCAGTCGGTATTATGGGGGCTTGGGTTGTCGGTGTTTTGATGATCGGTGTTGATGGCGGTGCCTTTTGGTCACAAATGCAAGGTGGCGTTGATGTTTTTTCAGACGTTGGTAACAGTTTGATTAAAGCGGTTGTGTTTGCCGTCGCGGTTGGATTGATTTCGCTTTATCAGGGCTTTACAGCCCGGCCGACACCTGAAGGTGTCTCTCGTGCGACCACTCGCACAGTGGTGATTTCATCGCTTATGGTGTTAGGGCTTGACTTCATTATGACAGCCCTGATGTTCTCGGTTTAAGGAGAAAGGACGTTAAATGGAACGCAATAGAGATCGTAAACGCGGTGTGGAACTGATGGTCGGACTTTTTGTCGTGGCCGGATTTGTTGCTTTGCTTTTTACCGCGTTGCAAGCCGCTAATCTCGGAAGCTTTTCCTGGTCGGAGAAAACGTATACGGTCGAAGCGATGTTTGATAACATCGGCGGACTGAAAGCGAGAGCACCGGTAAAAAGCGCGGGGGTGGTCGTCGGTCGAGTGGACACGGTGACGTTTGATAACACCATGTTCCAAGCTCGCGTCACAATGTCAATCGACTCGAAGTATCAATTCCCGGCCGATACCGAGGCTCAAATTCTGACTTCGGGATTACTCGGTGAGCAGTATATCGGACTCATGGCTGGCGCTGATGAAGAAGTGCTTGAGTCCGGTAGCAAAATTCGCCGCACGCAATCGGCCATGGTGCTCGAGCAGCTCATTAGTAAACTGATGTACAGTTTTGTGGAAAACAATAATAAGGAATAACTCTCTCATGTCAGCACACCATAAAAGCTTACTGGCAATTACGATGAGCCTCGCATTGGCAGGCTGTGCCGTTGTGCCGCCTAATGCCGGGGATAATCCGAAGGATCCTCTGGAAAGCATTAACCGTCAAACGCATGCGTTGAACATGACGCTCGATGAGTACGTGTTGCATCCGGTCGCGCAGTCCTATGTGGATTATGTGCCGGAACCGATCCGCGATAGCGTGCATAACGCTTACGCAAACCTGCGTGAACCGCGAAATGCCATCAATAATCTTCTACAGGGAAAAGTCTCGGACTCCGCCGTGAGCGTGGCTCGGTTCTTGATTAATTCAACGATCGGCATTGTCGGGCTTTTTGATGTGGCGGGCCACATGAATTTGGAGCGTGCGCCTGAAGACTTCGGTCAAACACTGGGTGCCTGGGGTGTGCCTGCAGGCCCCTACATTGTTTGGCCTTTATTGGGGCCGAGCACTGTGCGTGACACGGTCGGATACCCGTTTGATGTCGCGGCTGAACCGACCACTTATTTGTACTGGGGAGAAAGTGATTTAATCCCGTACTCGCTCGCGCAAGGGGCGCTTTACGTTGTTGATACCAGGGCGGGTTTGTTGGCGACGGACGCCATGTTGGCAACGGCTGTCGATCCGTATGTTGCCGTGCGTGAGGCCTATTTACAGAATCGCGAATTTGAAGTCTGGGATGGCAATCCGCCGATTGTTTTCCCTGCCGACGAGTTTGAAGACGAAGATAACGAGAATTAACAAGGGAGATAAACCATGTTACGACGCGCTTTTTTGTTGATGGTTGGCGCTCTTAGCTTGAGTGTGGGTGTGCCGGCGGTTGCCGCGCCCAGTCAAAGTTCGGATCCGGAAGCCTTTGTGTTACAGGTTTCGACGGATATTTTAGAAGCCATCCGCAAAGATCCGAAGATTCAAGCCGGGGATAAGAAAGCGATCGAAACGCTTGTTGATGAAAAAATGATGCCAGCGGTTGATTTTTTACGTATGACGCGTTCAGCCGTGGGCCCTAAGTGGCGTGAAGCGAATGCTCAGCAACGCGAAAAATTGCAATACCTCTTTCGTGAGACGTTGATTCAGGTTTATTCGGGCGCATTGGTTATGGGTAAGGATCAAAAAGTTCGTATCCTTCCAAGAGGTCAAAACGATGGAACCGAAGCGATTGTGCGTACCGGTATGAGTTCCATTTCCGATCCGAATCAACCGGAAGTTCAGATTATCTATCGCTTGCGCAACATTAAGGATAAAGGCTGGCAAGTGATTGACGTTAACGTTGAGGGTGTGTGGTTGGTCAGCAACTACCGCAATCAGTACGGCAGCATTGCCGCTCAGGAAGGCATTGATGGCTTGATTGCGCGCATGCAGGAACGCTTGGTGAATCCGCAGCAAGCTCAAACCGCTAAGAAATAATATTTGAAGACCATGAAGATCACTGCGAAAACAGTGGGCTATGATGATATCCATCAATGGGAGCCCAAGGTCATAGAGGCACTTCAGGCGGGTGACGCGGTCATTGATTGCGGCGACGTTGAAAGCGCTGATAGTGCGTTACTTGCTTTGATTTTACGTTGGCTTAAACTCGCGCAAGCCAAGAACTTGTCGCCTCAGATTCTCGACTTGCCCGAGGGAATGTGGAGCTTGGCAAAGCTTTATGGCGTTCGGGGGCTTATTCGTCCTTATTGCAAAAAAAGCCGTTGATGAAGTCATGGCGGTTTGTAACAAACGGGCACGAAATTGTGCCCGTTTGGTTATATCGGTGTGGTGAAAAATCAGTATGATTGCCCATGACGGTTCTTGAAATGAGAGCTGATCCCAATTTCTTAAAAAATCAATTCACTATGGAAAAACTCAAAATTACTGGTGGCGTTCGTCTTGAGGGCGAAGTCCGAGCCTCGGGGGCTAAAAATGCGGCCCTTCCGATTTTGGCTGCTTCACTTTTGACGGCAGATGATCTTGTGTTGCACAACGTGCCGCATTTATCAGATATCACCACGATGGGAAAGTTGCTGACGGGTTTGGGAATGACCGTCGAGCGTCAGGAGGAATCGGTTCGACTCAATGCCCGGTCATTGACGACGCTCACTGCACCCTACGATTTGGTGAAAACGATGAGAGCTTCCATTGTGACCTTGGGGCCGATGCTGGCTCGCTTTGGTGAAGCTCAAGTGTCGCTGCCCGGAGGCTGCGCTATCGGCGCTCGCCCTGTGGATCAGCACATCAAGGGGTTGCAGGCGATGGGGGCTGACGTGCAAATTGAGCACGGTTACGTTGTGGCGCGAGCTCCGCGCCTTAAAGGCGCTCATATTGTGACCGATATGGTGACGGTTACCGGAACGGAAAACCTATTAATGGCGGCAACCTTGGCAGAAGGCAAAACGGTTTTGGAAAACGCCGCTCGAGAGCCAGAGGTGGTTGATTTGGCTAATTGCCTGATTGCCATGGGGGCCAAGATCAAAGGGGCTGGAACGCCGGTGATTGAGATTGAAGGGGTCGAAAAACTTCACGGCGCACAGCATCGAGTGCTACCGGATCGAATTGAGACGGGAAGCTTCTTGGTTGCTGCGCTGATGACTCGTGGCGACGTGACCGTGACCGATGCGGCGCCGCATACGCTCGATATTGTGTTGGAAAAACTCAAGGAAGCGGGTGCTGAGGTGACAATCGGTGAAGATTGGGTGCGGGCAAGAATAAACAAACGACCAAAGGCGGTGAGTGTCCGGGCTTTCCCACCGATATGCAGGCTCAGTTTATGGCACTTGATACAATTGCTGAAGGAACGGGGCGAATCACGGAAACCATTTTTGAAAATCGGTTCATGCATGTTCCGGAGTTGCAGCGGTTAGGCGCTAACATTACAGTGGATGGTCATACGGCGGTTGTGACCGGCGTGGATCGACTTTCCGGAGCCAATGTGATGGCAACTGATTTGCGGGCGTCTGCCTCTTTGGTGATCGCTGCGCTTGTCGCCCAGGGTGAAAGTATCGTTGATCGGATTTACCATTTGGATCGCGGCTATGATCACATGGAAGTCAAGCTGCGTTCGCTTGGTGCGGAAATTGAACGCATCTCTTAAGGATGAATGACTATGTCAGATTGTATTTTTTGCAAGATCATCAAGGGCGAAATCCCTTGTAAGAAAGTTTACGAAGATGACGACGTGTTGGCGTTTCACGACATTAATCCGTCTGCGCCGATTCACTTTTTGCTGATCCCGAAAAAGCACTTGGAATCCCTGGCTCATATTCAGCCGGAGGATACGGCGCTTTTAGGTAAAATGATGGCCTTGGTGCCGCAGCTTGCAAAAGAACAAGGTTGCCAGAACGGTTTCCGCGTGATTATTAATACGGGACGTGACGGCGGCCAAGAAGTTGGTCACTTGCATATTCACGTTTTAGGCGGCCCTCAACCTTGGCCGCGTAGGAGTTAATAAATGGGCAGTTTTTCCATTTGGCATTGGCTTATTGTTTTGTTGATCGTGGTGCTCGTTTTCGGCACCGGTAAGTTACGCACTTTGGGTAAAGACCTCGGTGGCGGCATTAAAGGCTTCAAAGAGGGGCTCAAAGAAGGCCAAGATGAGGTTCAAGCCAGCAACTCCAAACAAGTGACCGATCAGTCAAAAGCCTCTGATACGGTTGATGTGACGGCTAAAGAGAAGTCTGAAGCCAAGTAGTGACAGATGATTAAGTTAGGCGGGCGAAGCTTTTAAAAAGCTTCGCTTGCTGACTTTTTGTATGTTTGATCTCAGTTTTACGGAAATATTGGTCATTGGTGTTGTGGCGTTGGTGGTCTTGGGACCGGAACGCTTGCCCGAGGTCGCTCGCACATTTGGACGGTGGCTTGCGAAAGCTCAAGGCTACATGACGCAAATGAAGTCGGAATTCAGTCGTGAAACGCAATTGGCTGAGATCCAGAAATTGCGCGAAGAAATCGCCTCTTCGGCAAATGTTCTCAAAAGTACCGTTACACAGGCTCAAGAGACTCTGACGCGAGAAGCTCAAGAGGTTAACACCGCTTTGCACGAGAGCGATGCTTCGGCTTCAGATCCCTACACGCGTTTTAATCAAAGCGAGGCGACAATGGCCTCTGCGAAGGAGCCTTATGAAAGCGCCGGCGCAGTGACGACTTCGTCTTCGACGTCAAGCTTTCGCACGAATAATCCCTTCGGTTGGGACTTGGGAGAAAGTGACACCTCAACGTCATACCGGTCTTTATATGTTCCGAGGCGCTATAAGCCGACGGCTTCGTTGGATGATGTGATCGCCGAGTTGGAAGAATTGCGCCGCGAAATGGCTTTGCCGAGAAAGATGCTCGGAGGCTATAACCGCCGTTACGCCCCCAGATCACGGGTTAATCGTCCTCGTATCTATCGATAACAATTATTATGGCAAACGAGAAAATTCCTTACGAAAGTTCAGAAGATGAAGAGGTTGATCGTGAACAGCCTCTGATGTCTCACTTGTTGGAGTTGCGTAACCGATTGGTGCGTGCTTGCTTGAGTGTTGTCGTGGTGTTTCTTTGCTTGTCTCCTTTTATGAAGACGATTTTCGACTTTTTGAGTAAGCCGCTGATGGTGGCCTTACCGGAAGGGGCGAAAATGTTGGCTACCGGTGTGGTCGCGCCCTTTTTTGTACCGCTTAAGGTGACTTTGTTTTTAGCCTTTTTACTGGCGCTACCTTATGTGCTCTATCAGATGTGGGCATTCATCGCTCCGGGGCTCTATAAACGGGAAAAACGGTTGGTTTTCCCCATCCTCTTTTCCAGCGTGATGATGTTCGCTTTAGGGATGCTTTACTGCTACTTCATCGTGTTTCGGATGGTTTTCGTCTTTATCGCCGGTTTTAGTCCGGAAAGCGTGAACTTTGCACCGGACATTGATGCGTATTTCAGTTTTGTCATCACCATGTTTGTCGCTTTCGGTGTCACCTTCGAAGTACCTATCGTTGTGATGGTGCTCAATCGAATCGGGGCGGCTAGCTATGAGAAACTGGCAAAGATTCGTCCCTATGTGATTGTGGGAGCGTTTGTTTTGGCGGCGGTTGTGACGCCGCCTGACGTGATGAGTCAATGTTTATTAGCCGTTCCCTTGGTTGTGCTTTATCAAGTGGGACTGTGGATGGTGAAATTTTTCGGTAAAAAACAAGCACCAGTCGAAGCAGACTGAATATCTCGTGTTTGTTTAAAAAAAAGAGGGGTGAGGTATGCAGCGAGAGACACTTTTAGCCCATTTGGATCAATTCTTGCAACCGCATCTTTTTAAAGACTATGCCCCCAACGGTCTTCAAGTCGAGGGTAAGCGGGAAATTAAGCGAATTGTCACAGCCGTTTCTGCGACGCAGGCGGTGATTGATCGAGCGGCTCAATTGCGTGCCGATGCACTTTTGGTTCATCACGGCTGGTTTTGGCGCGGTGAAAATCCCCGGATCATTCAAACCAAATACCGCCGGTTAAAAGCGCTCATGGCCGCTGACATGAATTTGATTGCTTACCATCTGCCTCTTGATGCGCATCCAGAAGTTGGCAATAACGCGCAATTGGCCTTGAAATTGGGCGCTCGGGATATAAAGCAAAGTGGTGAAGGCAATTTCGTATGGAGCGGAGTGATTGATCCCGTTGACGCGAATCATTTAGCACAGCAATTGACCACGCTGTTACATCGTCCGGCACAAATTTTGGGTGATTCTACTAAGCGCATTGAAAAGCTCGCTTGGTGCTCGGGCGCTGCGGCTGATTTCTTGGATGAAGCCATCGCGATTGGAGCCGATGCTTATATCAGCGGAGAAGCCGCGGAACGAACGACACACCTTGCTCGAGAATCAGGCGTTCCGTTTTTTGTGTGCGGGCATCATGCAACCGAGCGTTTGGGCATCCAAGCGCTCGGAGACTGGATTGAAAAACAGTGGGCCATTGAGTGTATTTTTGTTGATGACGATAATCCAATATAACTCATTGTTTATTAAGTGAAAATATTGATTATTGTAGCGTTTTCGGGTAGAAGTAATTACAATAGTCAGAAGGAGCTTCCCAAACCTATCTAATTGAGAGAGCTCACTTTTTTGGGAGTGTTTTTCCATGATTTTATATTCCGGTTCGACTTGCCCGTTTTCTCATCGCTGCCGTTTCCTTTTATTTGAAAAGGGAATGGATTTTGATGTGGTTGATGTCGATGTCAATAACATTCCGCCGGATATCGTGACAATGAATCCGTACGGTGAAGTACCGGTTCTTGCCGAGCGTGATTTCGTGTTGTACGAGGCCAATATCATTTGTGAGTATTTGGATGAGCGTTTTCCTCATCCGCAGTTGATGCCGTCAGAGCCTGTTGTGCGCGCTCGTGTCCGTCTGTTGATGTTTAACTTTGAGCGTGAGCTTTTCAAGCACGTGAAAACATTGGAATCGCGTAGTGTTGACATGAAAGCGAAGGCCTTGGCCCGCGATGAGATCCGTAATCAATTAATCGGTATGGCGCCGCTCTTTATTAAGAACAAGTACCTCTTCGGCGAGGAATTCACAATGCTTGATATTGTGATGGCTCCGCTTCTTTGGCGCTTGGGCTACTACGGAATCGATTTGCCGAAGTCGGCCGCGCCGTTACAAAAATACGCTGAAAGAGTCTTTTCTCGGCAGTCGTTCATTGACTCAATGACGCCGTCAGAGAAGGTGATGCGCCGTTAGGCTCGTTAGTAGGGAGATTTTTATGTCACGACCTTCCATCAAGTCCTATTTGATACAGGCGATTTGGAATTGGTGTACCGATGTGGGCTTAACGCCATACGTGTTGGTCAATGTCGATGATAACTGCGAGGTTCCATTGGAGTTTGTCGAGGACGGAAGGATTATCTTTGATATCTCTTCTGAGGCAACCCATGAGTTGCATTTCGAAGATAAGGCGATCCGCTTTCAGGCTCGCTTTGGAGAAAAGGCAATGCAGTGTTATGTTCCGTACAAAAATGTCGCGGGCATGTTCCCTCAGGAAGAGCCTAATAAGGGGATGATGTTTAGTCCCGCTAGTGACGAACCGGATGACGAGGAGCCCGAAAAGAAAAAAATTAACACTCCGGTCTTTTCTCGTGTAAAATAGCGTCTCTCTTGATGCCCAATTAGCTCAGTTGGTAGAGCAACCGCCTTGTAAGCGGTAGGTCGTCTGTTCGAGTCAGTCATTGGGCACCATACAGAAATCCGCGCGTATTCGTTGACGTGCGGATTTTTTGTATCTATCTCGTCGTTGTGTTCAAAATTCTCTCAATTCGTTCTGGCGCTAACGTGGATAAAGCCACGGGATTTTGCGGTTGAGGTTGATGTTCGCCAATGTCTTTCTGAAACCAACTGACGTCATACCAGCGACCGGCCTTAAATCCGGCGTTATAGTACGTGCCGACCAACTGAAAGCCCAGTTTGGCATGTAGCCCATCACTTTTGGGATTGGGTTGAGTGATGCCGCTACAGACTTTTTGTATCCCCTGCAGTTTAAGTAACGCGATGATTTTGCAAGCAAGCTCCGTGCCGATGCCCTTGGAGGTTACCTTTTGATCCAAGTAAATGGAAAGCTCCGCATTCCATTGATAAGCCTCCCGTTGCATGTGACGATGCGCATAAGCGTAGCCTACGATTCGACCGTTATCTTCAGCAACAAGATAGGGGTAAAACAAAAGCACATCGTGAATGCGTTGTCTAAATTCTTCAACGGAAGGCAACTGACACTCGAAGGTGATCGCTGTTTCGATGTACTGGCTGTAGATGGCAAGAAGCACCTCTGCATCGTTTTCAGTGGCTAAACGGTAATGCATTTTAAGCCTCCATACTCATTGATTCTTTTCGCAACACTTTGACGGGTCCTATCAAACCTTCGAATTGATTAAGTTTGTTAAGCAGCAACTGAATCGTTTTTTCTTTGATCGGTTTAGTGAGCGCAATCCAATATTCATTCGAGAAGGTTTCTTTTTCAATGGGTACCCGCAAATTGTTGAGAAGATTTTGCAGATATTGAGATTGTCCATTGGCGATGCGAAGGTAGTATTGAGACTCAATTTCTTCAGGCGGCAAATAGCTAGCTTCTGCCGTCGCAGTTGGTCTCATCGGGGCGTTTCCTCGAGCACAGTCAACAAGATCGGCAATGACAGCGCTGGCGGTGGGGTGACTACCGGCGCCCGCCCCGTAATAAAAACTGGGACCCAACGCATTGCTTTGTACAAAGACACCATTCATCGCACCGTCAACATGGGCTAAAAAATGGTCATTATCAACTAGTGTCGGGTGAACGCTGCATTGGATTTTTCCGTTTGCGTTTTTGGCAATTGCCAATAACTTAATTGAACAGCCGACATCCTGTGCAAAAGCAATATCTTCGGTTGTGATTTTTGTGATGCCTTCGACGTTTTCAGGCATAAAGTGAACGGGCGTGTTAAAAGCAAATGATGCTAAAAGCGCAATTTTGTGACCGGCATCTAACCCCTCAATGTCAAATGTTGGATCCGCTTCTGCGTAACCTTTTTGCTGAGCTAATTGAAGTGCCTGAGGGAAGGTGAGCGCATTTTCCTGCATGGCGCTCAATATGAAGTTCGTTGTACCGTTAATGATGCCGACGATACTGTCGATTCGATTGGCTGTTAAGCCTTCCCGAAGCGTTTTGATGATCGGAATGCCTCCTGCGACAGCTGCCTCAAAATACACGTTTTTATCAAAACGCTTTGCGCAGTCAAAAATTTCATTGCCGTGAAGGGCTAAAAGCGCTTTATTGGCGGTAATGACGGATTTGCCGCTTTGAAGTGCGCCGAGAATGAGACTTTTAGCCGGTTCAATACCTCCCATGACTTCAATCACGATATCGACATTTGGATCTTTGATTAAGTCATGCGTATCGCTTCCAACCGTTATAGAGGGGCCGACAATGCTTTGAACTCTTTCGGGGTGACGGCAAATGATATGTTGAATTGAAAAATCAGCGTTGGCTCGCTCGGCGATTAAAGAGCCATTTTCAGCTAAAACCTCATAAACGCCGCGTCCTACAACACCAAAGCCGGCTAGTCCAATACCTAGATTTTTTCGCATGATTTTTTCCGATACCTCATCAAGAATGCCGATTACTATAGCAACGAAAACAAAAACGGTCATGAGGAAAACTCCTCATGACCGGCGCTTATGCCCTATTATTGGCGATTAGGCCTTTTTGGGGATGATTAAAAGCGGTAAACGCGTATCGGCAATCATGGCACGAGTCGAACTACCGAACACAAGTGAACTCAAAGCACCGCGACCATGGGTTCCCATGACAACCATATCCAGGTTCTTGGAGGCGTAATCCACGAGGCTGCGTTGCAATGTGCCTTGCAGGAACACCGGTTTCACGGCAATGCCAGCTTCCTTGAATTTCGCCAAGGTTTCATGCGTAGCGCTTTCAAATTCCTCGCGATCCAATTCAGGTAATTCACGGTCGATTTCAAGAATACCTTCATCCAACAGCTTCATCGGAAGGGTACGGTTGGAGTCAGCAACGTTAATGACTTCAAAGTGTGCACCTTCACCGAAGAATTCGCGATTCTTGGTGACAAAGTCGGCACTTGCCGGACCAAAGGCAGAACCGTCCACCGAGATGCCAACCCGCCAACCGCTCGGGCGCGTGGCTTCTTCACCGGCGTAGCGGCAAATCATCACCGGGCAATGAGCTCTGGCGAGAACGCCCAAAGAGACAGAGCCGAGGTAGAGGTTCTTCACCGGGCTTAAGCCGCGGGCACCCATAACAATGATGTCAACTGCATGTTCTTCGGCATATTCCGGAATGAGCTTAGCCGGGTGACCGACGAGCATCTTCTTGGTGAACTTAAAGGGTGTTTTTTCCAATACTTCGGCCAGACGGTCAAACACTTCTTTGGTTTCTTTCTCGTAGTAGGCCTGCATATCGAATTCACCGATTTCCGTCGGATGTTCGTTATAAGGCTTTTGGACATAAAGCAACTCAACGGTTGCGTTGCCCTTTTCCAACCAAGCTTTGCGAGAAGCTAAAAATTCAATCGCTTTGCGGCAATCCAAACCACCGTCAACAGGGACTAATACACGCATAATCATCTCCATACAAAGGTTGTTTCTCAAGACTGCTTAAGTGAGACGACCTGCTTAAAAGCCGCTTCGCTTAACATCAGGATTGTTTCTATCCTTAATTTCAATCTACTCTTTTTAAGGGTTTTCCACTAGTGGTTAATTTGGATAATGTTTGATTTAACTCAAATTTAATACGAAAAGTTAACAAAGTTGAGAAGAGTAAGATTAATTAAAAGAATGACAAGATTTTCCGAATGAAAAGGAGAGAAAGATGGGTTTGCTAGGGGTCATTTTTAGTGCGACAGGAAACACGGCGTCGGTTGCACGAGTCATCTGTGAGGCATGGGGATCTCATGAGGCGTTCCTAGACTTAAGTTCTCCCCAATTAAGAGCCAAAACGTTTTCTTCGGATGATTGCGTGTTGGTGGCTTGTCCGGTTTACGGCGGTCGTATTCCGACGATTGTTCGGGAACGTTTGCACCTTTTGCAATTAAATGGCGCTCGCGTGATGACTGTGGTGACCTATGGCAATCGAGCCTATGAGGATGCTCTGTTGGAATTAAATGATGTTGTGACTGACCAAGGTGGCTCTGTTTTTGCGAGCGCTGCGATTGTGGCCTCTCACAGTATCGTTTCCCAGTTAGCCGCTGGGCGCCCGAATGCGCTCGATAAACAAAACATCGCCGCGTTTGTGCGATTTGCCAAGCAGAAGTTGCAACAGGGCGACAGTCATGGCGTTAAGGTTCCCGGTCATCGCCCCTATCGCAGTTGGACCAAACCGCCTGTCGCACCCATTGTGACCGGTCAATGTGTTCACTGTGGTCTTTGTGTCAAGCAATGTCCGGTGCAGGCAATTGATCCGAAGGATCCGTCGAAAACCGATCCCAATGTTTGCATCATGTGCATGCGCTGCGTTCGAATTTGTTCTCAGGGAGCAAAATCGTTACCGGCGCCGGTTCAGCAGGCGACAGAAACCATGCTTTCGAAATTTATGGGCGTTGTTCGGGAAAACGAATTTTTTGTCTGAAAAAAAATGCCCCGCCGAGAGTCGTCGACGGGGCCACTGCATTTGGACTTTTTAAGCCTTTTCTGCGCCTTCCCAAGCTTCAACGAAGAAGTTAATCAAGGTATTCAAGCCACCGTGATTGATTTGGTAAGGTGCTGATGCCGCCACGATGGGTTTGCCGTGGAAAGCCACGCCGATACCTGCCACTCGAATCATTTCCAAGTCGTTTGCGCCATCTCCACCGCAGATGGATTGCGACAAATTGAGCCCATGAAGCATGCTGAGCATTTCGAGCGCACGGCGCTTGCCATGGGCGTCCAAAATTTCGCCACCGGCGGGCCCTGTGACATCACCGGTTAATTTCCCATCGACGATAACCAACTGGTTACACAAATAACCATCCATCTGAAGCGATTGGGCAACGGCACGGGCGATGTCGCTAAAGCCCCCCGACAGAATGTAGCTATGAATGCCGTGAGCTTTGACAAATTGGATCAATTCCCGAGCACCAGGCATGAGTACGGCGTGTTTCACCGTTTCATCGACAATCGAGGTTGGCGCACCGGCTAAAAGCTTAACCCGGTCACGAAGGTATTCGGCAAAGTCCATATGGCCTTCCATGGCTTTGGCTGTCATGGCGGCGACTTCTTCGCCAACACCGTATTGCTCGGCGATATCATCAATGCATTCAAGCTGAATCAAGGTGCTGTCCATGTCCAACGCAAGAATGCCAAAGGAGCGGATGGAAAGGCCGCTCGGGACGACATTGACGTCTAATTGGGCTGCGCGGGCCGATTCAACCATATCGTTGATGCAATCCGAATCGGCATTCTGGCTACACAAACGAACGGCGTTTTCTTTGCGCCAGATGTTTTTAATCGTTAACTGATCGGCGAAGACTTGTGCACCTTGTCCTTCAATCACAATATCAACCATGGTAAGTATCCTATTTCAAAAGGTTTTCAAATTCAGTATCGCGGGCACCCTCGGTGACGTACGTTTGTCCCCGGTAGTGAACGCGTTCAATATATTGCGCGTACGGACCGCATTCTAA
Organism: uncultured Sutterella sp.; assembly: GCA_900546995.1. Taxonomy (GTDB): domain Bacteria; phylum Pseudomonadota; class Gammaproteobacteria; order Burkholderiales; family Burkholderiaceae_F; genus Aphodousia. The sequence goes on along the minus strand of URFF01000006.1, from coordinate 25,877 downwards.
GCGTAATCGCTCTTTGACCGGCACTTCGTCACCCTCGTGGCCTGCTAAAGCTTCTGCTAACAATCGAGCCGGTGGCATGGGTTCTAATGAACGATCATTTTCCAAAAGTCCCATGACATGCATCACCGTTAAGGCGAAGTCATCGTGGCCGGCCGGTTCCGAGTGAGCCGCGGCTTGCGTGAAAGCATCACCTGAAATCGCGAGAACGGAGTGGATTTCTTGAGGTAAGAGACCGCCATGATTGCCGGCACCTAATGGTAATTCCTCCGCCATAACGAGTTTGCCGCTTTGCGGGTTATTGAGGTATACCACTCGCAAGTCGGGTCCTCGAAGGTTATCGGAAAAAACGACGGATTCGGAAAAAGTGCCGGGCACTTGTCCTACAATGGCCGTGGGATCTTTCGGATTGGGTTGAGAGAAAATCAAACCGACGGCTTCGCATTGCATGAGATCATCTCTTAACGCAAGCAATTGTTCTTTATTGGGGTGGGTTTGCCACAAGCCTAACGCGTACGTTCCCACCATGATGAGATCCGCGTCGGCTTCATTTTGACCCTCAAGGACCTCTTTTCCGGTCAGGATGCGCCAGCCTTTTTCACGAAGGTAATCGGCTAAGTCAAAGTGTTTGACCACCTCGCCATGGCCGTGGTCGGACATGGTGACCAATTGCACACCGCTTTGCTTTCCTTCACTTTCCCACCATTGAAGAATCTTTCCGAATGCCTCGTCAGCATGACGTCTGGCTTGAACGGTTTTTTCATCGAAGATTCCGAATTCGTGGCTCGAGTGATCAGGTTCCCCAATCCATAAAACGGTGACATCGGCAAGTCCCCGAGGCAATTCATATTCAAAGAATATGTCGGTTAGAAGTTTTGTTCCGTCAAAGTCCGGGAATTGAAGGGGAACGCCGTTACCCCATTTGGCTTGCAGAGCTTCCCGTTCATTACTCGGGATGGTCAGACTGAGGTCATGAACGCAGCAATTCAAGTGGCCGGGATAACGGTCGGCATGGATGTGCTGCAAACGTGTGCTACCTGAAGAGTTGGCGCAAAGCACTCGCATCGTTTTGCCGGCGGCACCTAAGCGATCGCCGAGGCTTGGAACGCTGATGGTCCCGTGACCAAGCTTATCGTGTTCAAGGATGGACTCAACACGATTGCCGCGGAAAATGCTTTTTTCGCCCGTTAAACGTCTGTCGTAGTAGGCATTGGCAATCACACCGTGACGATTAGGACGAAACCCTGAAAAAATGCTGGGGTGATTGACATAGGTTTCCGTTGGGAACGTTGCGAGGTACTGACTCCAACGATGACTGCTCGAAATAAAGCGAGCCAGATTCGGCATATCCTTTTCGACGCAGTCCGGACGCAGACCGTCAAAACCCACAATAATAAATTTGGTCGAGTTTGTAGCCATCTTCTTTTTACCTTGTTTGAGGTTCTAATTTTTGTTGCACGAAGTCACCAAGAATGGACATGGATAAAGTCGAAATCACGATCACAACCCCCGGAACGACAGCAATCCACCAGGCAGTCGTCAAATAGTCGCGACCAAAGCCCAGCATGGTTCCCAGCGAACTCATCGGAGGTTGAACGCCGACACCCAAAAACGAGAGCGAGGTTTCAAGCAAAATCATGCCCGGGAAGTTTAACGTCATGTTGACCACAAGTGCAGAGGCAATGTTAGGCAGAATATGCTTTAAACCGATGCGCCAAGTGGGAATACCCAAGCCTTCCAAGGCGGAGGCATAGCCTTCGGTATAAGCGGAACGAGCTAAATTTCGAGTCAGTCTCGCGTATCGATCCCAGCCATAGACCGCCATGATCACAATGATCACGGTCACGTTGGTTCCGAGAAAGGCAAGAATGGTCAACGCCAAAATAATGAAGGGTAATGAAGCCGTGAAGTCAATGCCGGCATTGACGACATCATCAACAATACCGCCGAACCGAGCCGCTAAAAAGCCCAAGAACGTCCCGATGATCGCACCGAGGATCGTCCCGGCGATAGCCAACAAGAATGACAGACGAAGTGAGTAGACCAGACGAGAAAAAACGTCTCGTCCCAGTTCGTCGGTTCCTAGGATATGCGTCGCGCTACTAAATGGCATCAACAGGCGCGATGTCAAATCCATGTATTCCAGATCATACGGAGCAATCCAAGGGGCAAGCAGCCCACAGATGAAGAAAAATCCGAGAAAGACAGCGCTCACGACAACCAAGGTCTGAGAGCTTTTTTTCTGTAGTGTGTTTGATTGAGCCATAACTGAAAACTCTCCTTAGTTATCGCCGCGACGCAGGCGCGGATTCACAACAAGGGCTAAGAGGTCCATCAGAAGATTTGCCAGAATCAGAGAAGCCCCCGTTGCCAGAACAATCATTTGGACGACCGGGATATCACGGTTGGCAACGGATTGAACAAGTAACTTGCCGACACCGGGCCAGGAGAAAACATTTTCCGTGATCACCGCACCGGCAACCAACGTGCCAAGGAAGAAACCCAAGATCGTCAGAATCGATAACATGGCGTTTGGCAAGGCATGTAGCCAGATGATGCGCCGCTCGGGCAGACCACGCATGCGGGCGGCTTTAACACAGGGTAGCCGCATCGAATCAATCATGGCGCTACGCGCGTAGCGAGAAAAGATGGCCGCTTCAGAGGTCGCCATGGTGATAATCGGCATGATGTAGTGCCAACCGGTGGCATTGCCGTAGGAGGGTAACCAACCAAGCCAAATGGAAAAGATCAACAGCAGCAAAACGCCCATGAAGAAGTTCGGCACGGCGTAGCCGAAAACCGAAATGAACATCATGGCGCGATCCAAAGGTTGGTTGCGATGCAAAGCGGCGATAACCCCCGACGGAATACCGATTAAGAGCGTGACAATGGCCGTGGGAACCATCAGATCAATTGTCGGCCAGAATGCGTTCATGAAAACATCTTTGACCGGAAGCCCCGTCATGTAGCTTGTTCCCATGTCGAGCGTGACAAACTTTTGCAGGTAAACGAGGAATTGCTCCCACAACGGTTTATCCAATCCCCATTGGGCTCTAAACGCCGCCAAAGCGGTGGCATCGGCGCCATCGCCCAACATGATGCGGGCGGGGTCACCGGTCATATGCAGCGCAAAAAAGACGCAGGCGGTCAGCAAGAACAACGTGACAAGTGCCCGTAAAACAATGCGAAGGGCTACAGCGAACATGACAAATTCTCCTCTTTGGCCTGCAGTTGATCAACGGTCTTGTCGGCAAAGCAAGCAACGGCATGACCGTTTTCCTCTTTAACGAGTTCAGGCACTTCGTTGCGGCAGCGGTCGGTAGCAAGCGGACAGCGATTGGCAAACACACAGCCCTTGGGGCGATCAATCGGGCTCGGCATACTGCCTTTGGGGTAAAAGCGAATGACTTGGCTGTCAGCGCCCGGCGTGGATGCCATCAAGAGACGGGTGTAGGGGTGTTTGGGGTGTTGGAAAATGTCTTGAACGTCCCCCATTTCAACAATGCGACCGAGATACATCACGATGACACGGTCACAGATGTAACGCACGACATTGAGGTTGTGAGAGACAAAAAGCATGGACATTTTCGAGACTTGGCGCAAACGGTTTAAGAGCTCGAGCACTTGAGCCTGAATGGAGACGTCAAGTGAGGCAACCGGCTCGTCGCAGGCAAGCAGTGCCGGTTTTAGCGCAATGGCTCGGGCAATAGCCGCGCGTTGCAGTTGACCACCCGACATCACGCCCGGTAAACGCGTGACGTGGTGCTCAGGCATGCCGACCGCTTTTAAAACAACTTTTGCTTTTTCGATGGCCGCCTCATGCGACAGGCCCTGGTGAATCATTAACGGTTCAGCCACTTGTTCGACGATTGGCATTCGCGCGTCAAAGCAGCCGTATGGATCCTGATAAATCATTTGCATGGAGGCGCGTTGAGCCCGCCAAGCCGATGAACGCGGTTCGGGGAATTCCTCGTCTTTGAAACGCACCACCCCTTGTGTGGGCTTTTTTAACCCTAAAAGCAATCGGGCAAGCGTTGATTTGCCACAGCCGGATTCCCCCACTAAACCCAGCACTTCACCGGTGTGGATCTGCAATTCAATGTCTTGAAGCACATCCCACGGTTTTTTCCGGCCGAAAAAGCCCTGACGGGACACGTAGCAATGGCGGCGAATGTGTGCGTCAATGACTTCCAGGAAGTCGGATTTTTCCGTATTGGCGACCGCTTGCATGTTTTGAGCTTCCTCAAGCGCGTTTTCCATTTCGGTGGGTTCCGTCTCGTGGGCCTTTTGACAGCGACTGCTCCAGTCTTTTGAGTCATCAATTGCAACGAGCGGCGTCAATGTGCTACGGCATACGTCGGTTGCTCGAGCGCAGCGACTGGCAAAGGGGCAGCCTTTGCCGAGCTTGTCGGGCGAGGGAATTTCACCGGGAATGGGTTTTAGCGTACCACGCTGACTATTCATGTCAGGCATGGCATCGAGTAGCCCTTCCGTGTAGGGGTGAGACGGATTGGGAATCACTTTGGCAACAGGCCCCTCTTCCAAGAGGTAACCCGCATACATGACGGAGACTTTATCGGCCGTATCGTGCGCGAGGTGCAAGTCGTGAGTCACAAGCAGCATGGACATATTGCGCTTTAAGACGATTTCGCGCATTTCCTCAAGTAATTCACGTTGAACAACCACATCGAGAGCGGTTGTTGGTTCGTCAGCAAGTAAGAGCTTAGGCGAGCCGACAAGCGCCAAAGCAATCATGATGCGTTGACGCATACCGCCTGAGAGCTGGTGAGCGTAAGCAGTCATACGCTTTTCTGGCGCAGTGATCCCGACGATTTTTAAATATTCGAGCGCGATATCGTGTAAATCACTTTTGTGTGAGGCAAGAACAGTCGCTGCCGATTGACCGCGATAATTCGGGTGACGGTACGCGATGGTTTCCATTAATTGGTAACCGATGGTACGCATGGGATTGAGAGCACTCATCGCGTCTTGAACAACCATGGCGATTTCCGAGCCGCGAATGGCCGCGTACTCGTGTTCGGTCAGGCCGACGAGTTCCTTGCCCTGGAAACGGATACTGCCGGTTGTGCGGCAGTTGTTGCCCGCTAAACCTAAAATGGAGCGAGCGAGAACACTTTTACCGGATCCGGACTCACCGATGAGGGCATGGATAACGCCGGGGCGGATATCCAAGTCAATGCCGTGAAGCACTTCAACGGGACCGAATGAGACGCGCAGATCACGGATTTTAAGAAGAGAATCGTTGTCTTGCATAACGTTTCAGGAGTGTATGTAATGAAACTCCCGTCAAAGCGTTTGAAGCTTTCAGACGGGAGCGTCGATAATCGTGTCAACGATTATTCAAACGAGAGGTTGCCGGCACCTAAATCAAGGCGACCTTCCATACCCGGCGTCCAATTCACGTTCTTTTGCTTGGCGTAGATCATCGGCAAAGCATAAAGCGGGCAGGCCATCGGGTCTTTCATGAAGGCTTCCAACATGCCCTTCCATGCTTCCTTACGGGCGGCCGGATCGGTGGACGTTTCAAGGATCTTGCCTAATTCGGCAAAGCGCTTGTAGTCAGGCGAAGAGGTATCCAAAAAGCCCATCGTGTCCCAAGACGTGCCCGGCTTGAGACGGCGCCACAATTGAGAAGCCGGATCCGGGAAGTAAGCGGAGAAGGAGGCGTTGTTGATCATACGATCGGCACCGGCGGCTTCCACTTGCGACCAGTTTTCTTTCACTTGGATTTCGATATTCAACCCCACGTTTTTAAGCATGGCGGCGATCGCTTGAGAGACCGTCATTTCCAAGGTGTAGTAGCCGGTTTGAATACGCCAAACAATGGGTTCGCCCTTGTAGCCAGAGGCTTTGATAAGGGCCTTGGCCTTTTCCGGATCGTAGAGCTTTTGATTTAATTCGGGGATGTAGAGATCACCGAACGTCTTGGACTGGAAGCTATCAGCCGTCGTGGTCTTACCGGCAAAAAGTGCTTGCACGAGCAGTTCGCGGTCAATGGCGTGCAAAATGGCAAGACGCAATTCCTTGCTTTGCATGACTTTCGAAGACTTGTTGTCGAAAATCAAGCCGTAAATGTTATCGATCGGACCGCCGACGACATCGACGCGACCATCAGAAGACAAGGGTTTGATCTGATCGGGCGGCACTTCGGTGATGAGGTCAAATTCGCCGGAGCGAAGACCGGCCACGCGAGCGGACAATTCCGGCACTTCAACAAAGCTCAACTTGGTTGCGGGCGCCTTTTGATTCCAATAACCGTCAAATCGTGACAGATCCAAGCGATTGCTCGTCTTAAATGATTCAATCTTGTAGGGGCCCGTGCCAGAGGGTTTCTTAATCCAGTTTTCCCAGCTACCGGCCGCCTTATAGCCGTCTTCGGAGATGATTTCCGACATGCGGGCCGAGAAGCGACGTTCAATCAACGGGTCGGCGGTCTTCATGGTGACTCGAACCGTGTAATCATCCACTTTCTTGACTTCTTTTAAGCCGCCCAAAAATTCCCAAGCGGCGGCGCGACCCGGGGCTTTTTCACCGGAGAAGCGTTCCGGGCCAAAACTAAATACCACGTCATCGGCCGTGAAGTCCGTACCGTCATGGAATTTGACGCCTTTGCGCAACTTAAATTCAACGGTTTCCGGCGAGATGCGCTTCCAAGACTCTGCCAGCCCCGGTTCAAGTGCACCGGTTTGTTGATTGGCATGAATCAACGTTTCGTAAATGGAAGCAACGACACGGTCAATCGCATTGTTGTTGATGCCTTGCGGTTCAACGGTCGGTGGCAACTGCGGCATGGCAACCACCATATGATCGGCACTAGCCCAAGCCGATTGAGCGGTAAAGCCGCAGGCAGCCATCAACGTGGCAACAACAATTTTTCGGTATTCAGACATAAAGTAGACTCCAAAACGAGTAGTGGGTCCGAAGCTAACAACTCTTCGGTGCGTAATAAATTTCTTTCGAAGCCGTATTTTGAAGAGTCAATGTGTCATGAATGCCATTAAATCGTGATATTTTTGTGACAAATCTCCAAGGGGAGGGGCAAGCTGGAAGTGTTTAATAACCTCTTATGATTCAAAGAGTTATATTCTACGTAAGAAACTTGTGTGAAATGCTTTTATGACAAAATGATGACGAAATGGGGGTAAGCCGAAATCGTTTCGTGTGACAAAGTCATTATCGACGCAACCGGGCGATGGTCACGCGATCATTGCCAGCCAAGTCTTTAATTGTTTGAGGCGCTTCCCATATCCGGGGGTTAAATAGGCTTTGTACCGCTTGAGCCTGATCCCAACCATGTTCAAGCAATAAAAAACCGGATCGGTTTAGGTGGTCAGGTGCGCCGAGGATGATTTTTTCAATGTCCTTTAAGCCGTTTATGCCGTCCGTTAAAGCGCTAGTGGGCTCATAGGTGAGGTTGGTGAGGTGATCGTCTGCCGGATGAATGTAAGGCGGGTTGCTGACAATGACATCAAAAAGCGTTAATTCGTGAACGGATTCAAACCAATCACTTTCATAAAAGCGAACACGGGCATTAAGCGCTGCGGCATTTTCTCTAGCGATGCTTAACGCTTCCTGGCTGATGTCGCTTGCGGCGACTTGTGTTTGCGCAAGTTCAAGCGCTAAGGTGACGGCGATACAGCCCGAACCCGTTCCCATGTCCAAAAGCGTTCGGATGGTGTGTTCTTTCGATAAGGATAAGACGGCTTCAATGAGCGTTTCCGTATCCGGTCTGGGGATAAGCACGTCAGGGGTGACGTGAAACGGTCGGCCGTAAAATTCCTGCGTACCGGTAATGTAGGGGATGGGTTCGCCTTTTTGACGCCGGGCAACCAGACTCAGATAGATGTTAAGCGTATCGGAGTCCAAAGGGTCCCGATCGTGAGTGATGAGATAGGTGCGGCCTTTGCCCAAGAGCGTGGCCAGTAAGAGTTTGGCCTCAAACCGATCAATGAGGTGATAGGCGTGATCAAGCGCTTGGGCAATGGTGGTCACAGGACTACTCTCCGAGATTGGCGAGTTGCTCGATTTGGTGCTCGGTGGTGAGCGCCGTGATAATTTCGTCAAGATCGCCGTCCATGATGAAATCGAGCTTATAAAGGGTCAAATTAATGCGGTGATCCGTGACGCGTCCCTGCGGATAGTTGTAGGTACGAATGCGTTCACTGCGATCGCCCGAGCCCACAAGACTTTTACGAGTGCTTGCTTCTTGAGCTTGTTGTTTGGCAATTTCATTAGCCGTAATACGGGAAATCAAAACGCTCATGGCACGGGCTTTGTTTTCGTGCTGACTACGTTCATCTTGGCATTCAACGACAGTACCGGTCGGAATGTGCGTGATACGAACCGCGGAGTTTGTTTTTTGTACGTGCTGACCGCCGGCGCCCGAGGCGCGATAAACGTCAATACGTAAATCGGCCGGGTTGATTTGCACTTCTCCGATTTCATCGAGTTCCGGTAACACGGCCACAGTACAGGCCGAGGTGTGTACGCGTCCCTGGCTTTCGGTTTCCGGAACACGCTGCACACGGTGTCCGCCGCTTTCAAACTTCAGTTTGGAGTAGGCACCGTCACCGATGATACGAACAATGACTTCTTTATAGCCGCCCAAATCGCTTTCGCTAGCGGAAACAATTTCCGTTTGCCAGCCTTGGCGTTCGGCGTAACGGGTGTACATTCGCAGAAGATCGCCTGCAAACAGCGCCGATTCATCGCCACCCGTACCGGCACGGATTTCAAGATAAATGTTTTTGCTGTCATTGGGGTCTCGGGGCAAGAGCATGATCTGGAGCTCTTTTTCGAGATCTTCAAGGCGTTGCTTGCCTTTATCGATTTCTTCTTGGGCGAAGTCTTGCATATCGGCGTCGTCCAACATTTCCTTAGCGGCTTCGATATCGGCTTCGGTTGACTCATAGTCTTTCATTTTGCCGACGACCGGTTCGATTTCAGCCCGTTCCCGCGATAAATCGCGAAAGCGATTCATATCGTTGGCCGCGTCCGGCGCAGCGAGCATGGCATCGATTTCTTCCAAGCGCCGACCGAGTTGATTTAATTTGCTACGCATGGACTCTTTCACTGGAGTCTCCTAATAAATTCTTTTGAAACAAATAATTGACTGGCGCATGATAGCATGCGCCGGTGGTTTTTCTAAGAAATAGGGGGAAAGTTCAATGGCGAAAGGGCTTCGCCTAACGCTTTCTTTCAAGATAAAAGCGCTTGAAGGCTTGGCAGAGGTGATCGCGTTCGGCAGAACTTAAGTGTTGAGCATCCTTTAAAAGGGTGAGGTTGTCGTGGAGTAATTTTTTGACCAAGTCATGGGCAAAACGATCCAACGTTTTATCAATGTCAGCCCCATTTTTTAAATGCCGTTTGGCGATCTGGAGATCTTTTTGGGCCAATTCTTGCGCTCTGGAGCACATCACTTCAATGGTGGGCACGGCGCTTCGCGCTTGCAACCAGTCGGAGAAGTCTCGAACGTGACGGTCAATGATCGCTTGACTTTCCACAACGGCGGCTTGACGCTCGGCCTTGCCGCTTTGGACCACTTGTCCCAAATCGTCAACGGTGTAAACGTAGACGTCGTCCAATCGAGCGACTTCCTCCTCGACGTCCCGAGGCACGGCCAAGTCCACAATGAAAATCGGGCGGTGCAAACGAGCCTTAATCGCCCGCTCAATCATTCCGAGACCAATAATCGGTAGGGCGCTCGCGGTGCAGGACACAATGATGTCGAAGTCTGCGATTCGGTTCGGCAGATCTGCCAATTTCATCGAGTCAGCACCGAAGCGGGCCGCGAGGGCTTCACCTTTGTCGAGCGAACGATTGGCAATCGTCATTGAACGGGGATTTTGCGCACTAAAGTGTGCCGCGCACAGCTCGATCATTTCGCCTGCGCCAACAAAAAGCACGTTTAAATCCGTGAGTTCGCCGTAAAGGCGGTTAGCCAAGCGCACGGCGGCCGACGCCATCGAAACCGAGTGCGCGCCGATCTCGGTGGCCGTTCGAACTTCTTTAGCGACATTGAAAGTGCGCTGAAATAGCGTATTGAGCATGAGCCCCAAGCCCTTGGCTAAGCGAGCGGCTTTTTCCGCTTTTTTCATCTGACCGACGATTTGCGTTTCGCCGAGCACCATGGAATCCAGGCCGCTTGCAACACTATAGGCGTGACGCACTGCGTCGTTATCAACAAGCGCGTACGTATGAGGCGTCAGTTCCGTTAGCCGCAGTCCCTTTTCTTCGGCGAGGAAAGCTTCGAGCGCCCCTTGGGCGAGATCGGGGTCTTCGCAGGCCACATAGAGTTCTGTTCGATTGCACGTTGACAAAATCAACACTTCGGACACTTCACCGGATTCAATGCCCGATAGGCGCAAAAGGATCTTGCCAATCGTTGCGGCAATTTCATCCGGTCCGAAAGCGACACGTTCACGAATGGTGAGCGGCGCGGTTGTGTGATTTAAGCCTAAAGTGAGTAAGTGCATGAAAGAAAAAAGGGAAAAGTTATCCTAAAATCCAACAGAGAGCGCAAGTTTAAAGCGAATCGATTAAATTTTCATTACGACACTTATGGCAGACTATCCTTTAAGCATTCCAACGGCAGACGAGGCCATCGCAGCGGCAGCCGAACGTGCTAGGCGCCATGTGGCTAGACAGGCTCTTGTGTCAGCAGGGGCGACCCTTATTCCGGTGCCAGGCGTTGATATGCTGGTTGACGTGACGGTGATGGTGAAAATGATCGATCACATCAATGCGGAATTTTGTCTTACGCCAGAGCAAATTGAACAATTGCCAAGCACTCAAAAACTGATCGCCTATGAAGCCATTAATTGGGTCGGAACGGCTCTAGCCGGCAAGATTGTCACGTCTCAGTTAGCCATTGGGTTACTTAAAAGTGTCGGAGTCAAAATGAGTGCCAAACAAGCCTCACGCTGGATGCCGATTGTTGGGCAGGCTGCGGCGGTTGCTGTTGGGTATTCTGCTTTGCGTTACTTGGGTTTGGCTCATATCCGTGATTGCGAACGCATTGCGCGACAAGTGCGTTATCTTTTGTCAAAGAAATAATTCAATAAGTAATAACTTTTCGCAAAAGAGAGGCTTCGGGTTAACACTATCCCGGGCTAAAATAAATTGTTAACCTCATATTTTTCGGGGTATTTTCCCCATTGAAAATATCAATACAAAGGAGACTTTGCATGGCAAAAGAACTTCCCGCTTTAAGCGAAGTGGTATTGGCTCAAGTACAAAAAGTGGCTCAAATGCCCAAAGTGCGTCAGGCTTTGGACATCGCCGAACGTGATGTGCAGCGTGCCATGGATGAGCAGGTTGAGTTGTGTGAAATTCCTGCCCCGACGTTCAAAGAAGAAGCTCGGGCTCGCTCTGTGATGCAGCGCATGAAAGATTACGGTTTGACCGATGTTCGTATGGATGAAATCGGTAACGTGATCGGTGTGCGTAAAGGTGTTCGTGAAAACGGTCCGATTCTTGTTTTGGGCGCTCACATGGACTCCGTGTTCCCGGAAGGCACTGACGTAACCGTTAAAAAGGAAGGCATTCGATACAGCGCACCGGGTATTGGTGATAACTGCAGCGGTCTTCGTGCCATTTTGCAGGTTTTGCGCGGTTTGGAAGAAGCCGATATCAAGACCGAAGGCGACATTTGGTTTGTCGGAACGGTCGGTGAAGAAGGTAACGGTGATATCCGTGGTTCCAAGCACTTGGTGAAAAACAATAAGATTGACGGCTTTATCGCGGTTGACTCGACCGACGTGGGTCGTGTGCTTTACGGCGCCACAGGCTCTCACCGCTGGCGCGTGAGTATTGATGGCTTGGGTGGTCATAGCTTTGCCGAATACGGTAAGACCCCGAGCGCCATTCACGCCATGGCTCGTGCGATCACGAAGTTTGCTGACTTGCGTCCGGCCGCTGATCCGAAGACCACCTGGACGGTCGGAACGATCAAGGGCGGTACGACGGTGAATTCAATTGCCGCTCACTGCGAAGTCGAAATCGATATGCGTAGTTTCGATAACACGTGCCTGCTTGCGATCGAAAAAGAAATTTTGGAAAAATTCGATGAAGCCGTCGCCGAAGAAAACGCTTCTTGGGCCGTGGCAGCTCCGGAACGTTTACTCAAGGTGACGAAGACGGCCATTGGCGATCGTCCGGCGGGCACCCGTCCGCATGATTGCCCGGTTTTGCAAGTGGCTCGTAGTGCACAAAAGACCTTGGGTATTGAAATCACACAATACGTTCGTTCCTCCACCGATGCGAACGCTCCGATGAGTGCCAACATCCCGTCGACGTGCTTGTGCTCGGGCGGCTATGCTGAAAATGCCCACAACCTCAAAGAATTCTTTGAAATGGTTGATACGCAAAAGGGTCCGCAACTGATCACGTTATCAGCCTTGGCATTGGTCGGCGTTGAAGGTGAAGAACCGATTCTGCCCAAAATATGGCATAATGACTGACTTGTGGGCTGCTAAAGGCATTAAGCGTTTGGCACCGATGAGTTAAAGCCTTAAAAAGTCCCCGAAAGAGTCCTGCTTTTTCGGGGATGATATTATCGAGAGGAATACCTATGCGTCCATTGATTGGCGTCACCTCGCTTTGGGATGGCGAGAAAAAATGCGGCTGGATGTGGCAAAACTACTTGGAACTCATCTGGGCCGCGGGCGGTATGCCGGTGGTTTTGTCGCTAAATGCCAGTGACGAGGCTCGAGAAGAGATGTTGGCTCATTGCCGTGGCATTTTATTTACGGGTGGTCAAGATATGGCCACGAAAAATTATCCCTATCGTGATCCGGCGAGGTGCTTGACGAGCGCTGAGATTCGTGACGAGGTTGAACTACCGCTTTTTCATGCGGCTTACAAGCGGGCAATGCCGATCTTCGGTATTTGCCGTGGTATGCAAATGATTAACTTCGCTTTGGGTGGAACGTTAATTGAAGATATTCCGACACAAGTGAAAACTCAAACCGAGCATCGCTATCGTCCGCCAGCCGCACCGAGCATGCATGAAGTGGATGTTTTTGACGGTACACCATTGATGGATATCGTGGGTAAGACGCGTTTCACCGTCAATAGCTATCACCATCAAGCCGTTGAAACGGTTGCGTCGACGCTGCGGTTAATGGCTCGCTCAAGTACCGATCAGATTGCCGAGGCCGTTTGGGCGCCGGAAGGTTCTTTTTTAATGGCCGTTCAGTGGCATCCGGAACGCATTTATCAGGAGCGTCCTGAAAATCTTGAAATGCTCAAGCGTTTCGTTGAAGCGGCAAAAGCCTACTAATCATTGTCTGTATCAGTCTTTCTTGGCTGATACAGACGCTTTTCGAGAGATTTCCTTGTCCGATTTAACGTATTCTCAAGCCCTTTCAGAAGCAAACCGCCAGGCGTTCTTTAGCGTTTTAGCGGCTCTTTTGATTACCGTCTTCTTTTGGGGTGGTGTGTATTTCACGTATGACAGTCTTCTAGCATGGTGGGGACTTCCTCTTTGGTTTTGGCTCTCCTGCGTGATCGGGTATTTCTTCTCTATTGTTGTCGTTTATATTCTTGTTCACTATTTCTTTCGTCCGATTGATTTAAATTGTGCAAAAGAGGATACCGATAAGGAGAGTCACTCGTAATGGTCGGCATCTTCGCTCCTGTCCTTCTTTTTTTCTTACTGTTTTTCATTCTTTCATGGTGGGTGCGCGCTCGGTCCTCTGCGCATTTTGTCAGTGACTATTTTTTAGCGGGTCGCACGTTAAAAGGCTTTGTTTTGGCGATGAGCCTGGTGGCAACGTACGGTTCGGTGAGCTCTTTTGTCTCCGGTCCGGGATTGGCCTGGCAGTACGGGTTGGGATGGGTCGCCTTTGCCGCGCCACAAATCATCACGGGCTTTTTGGTATTAGGGGTTTTGGGCAGCAAATTAGCATTGATTGGAAGGCGAATAAACGCCGTGACGATTATGGATGTGATCGCCGCTCGATTCAAAAGTAATGCATTGGCTGCGCTAATGGCGCTTTTGATGCTCGGCTTTTTTACGGCGATGATGACAGGCCAATTTATTGGCGGCGCGCAAATTTTCTCTCAGGCAACGGGTTTGAGCTATTCACAGGGACTCTTTCTTTTTGGTGTTGTAGTGCTTTTTTATACGACACTGGGAGGATTTCGGGCGGTGGCGATCACGGATACCGCCTGTGCGATTTTGATGTTAGTTGGTATGGGGCTTTTGGCATTTAGTCTTATTGGTGAAGCCGGAGGCTATGAGGCTCTCATAGAAAAAATAACGTTAATCGATCAAACTCAAAATCTCGGTTTATTTGAAATCACGTCTGCGGGAGATTTACCCTGGACACTGCTTTTTTCATCCTGGATTTTGGTGGGGTTTGCGACAGTGGCTCTTCCACAGTCAGCCGTTCGTTGCATGGCGTATCGGCGAAGCGATGACCTACACATCGCTATGTTGGTTGGGACGATTGTTTGCGGTGCTTTAATGATCGGGATGACGATGATGGGATTTTTTGCCCGAGGTGTCTTGGCAGACGCGGATACTTTTAACGGCAATACGGACGCGATGATCCCATTTTATATTTCTCAGCACATGTCGCCTTGGTTGGCGGGGCTTACGCTTATCGGTCCTTTGGCGGCGACTATGTCCACGGTCAGCTCATTGTTAATCAGTGCTTCGTCTGCGATTGTGAAAGATTTGTTCTTGCGATTTGATAAATCACAGTCTCTTTCATCAGATCGGTTAGCTCGTCGAGCGAAAGCGTGCACTTTCCTTTTGGGACTTGCGGCTTTGCTTTTATCGCTTTACCCGTTGGATCTTATTGCTTGGATTAACTTATTTGCTTTCGGTGGTTTGGAAATTACGTTTTTGTGCCCCTTGGCGGGCGGATTGTTCTGGGCTAGGGCAACCAAGGCGGGCGCCTGGGCTTCAATTGGAGTGGGATTAGTCTTTTATTTGGCAGCTGGGTTGTTGGGATTGAATTTGGGTGGCTGGCATAGTGTGGTTCCGTCACTTGCCGCCTCGATAATCGCCTTTGTACAGGTTTCTTTACTGACTCAACCGGAAAAATGTTTAGGCGATTTTTTCCCCGAAAAATAACAGGCCACCGTGTGGATGGCCTGTTATGCGTTAGACTCTAAAAGGTCGAGTGATCAAAGATTGCTTTCTGTTGGGTAAATTCCAAAAGACCGGCGTAACCGCCTTCACGACCGATGCCACTTTGTTTGTAGCCGCCAAAAGGTGCGGTGACATCACGAGGACCGTCGTTAACGTAGACGTTACCAGCGCGAATGCGATGAGCTACGGCAAGAGCCTCGTCTTTAGGACCAAATACGGCAGCGTTTAACCCATAGGGCGTATCGTTAGCGATTGATATCGCTTCTTCAACGTCTTTATAGGGAATCACGCAAAGCACCGGACCAAAAATTTCTTCTCGGGCAATGCGCATCGTGTTTTTAACGTTAGTGAAAATCGCAGGTTTAACGTAATACCCCTTGGAGTAGTCAGTCGGAATTTCTCCGGTCAGTAATGTGGCCCCTTCTTCGAGTCCCAAACGAATGTAGCTCGCGATTTTTTCAAACTGTGCTTTTGAAGAAACCGGTCCCAACTTATTGGCACCGTTGGTCGGGTCACCCACTGTGTAGGCGCCTACATTATCAAGCAATAGCTTTTCAACGGCTTTGAGATCTTTTTCAGGAACTAAAAGGCGCGACAGTGCCGTGCAGGTTTGCCCAGAATTTAAGAAAATCGAATCAAAGAGCTGGCGCACGGCAGGGGAATAATCCTTGCTGGGTAGCCAAACGAAGGGAGACTTGCCACCCAATTCGAGACTGATCCGCTTAACTGATTCAAGTGCTCGTTGGCTGAGTTGAATGCCAACTTTCGTTGAGCCCGTGAAGGAGACCATGTCAACCAAGGGATGACCGGCGATTGCGTCACCCACTTGCGAACCGCGTCCGGTGACCAGGTTAAGGACGCCGGCGGGAAGCCCCGTGCGCTCAAACGCGTCGACAAGCAGGTAGCAGGTGAGTGGCGTGTGTTGACTGGGTTTTAACACAACGGTGTTACCCATCAAAATGGCCGGAATAACTTTTTGAATCACTTGGCCCAAAGGGTAATTCCACGGCGTGATACAACCCACAACACCGATTGGTTCACGATAAACGTGACTGAGATCAAGCGACTCTTCTAGGGCGAGTTTTTCAGCACAGTCAATGTAGGAGCGAATTCGTGTGTATTGATAAAGGCAGTGTGTTTTCGTCGTAAACTCAACGGGCGCACCGAGCTCTTTCACTTCCAGATCAATGATGAGATCTTGGTAACTTTCCAAAACTGCGAGCATTTTGCGCATGATTGAAGTGCGCTCTGAAAGTGGCGTTGTCGACCATTTTGCAGACGCTTTTTGCGCGGCACGAACCGCTTTATCAATGTCGGCAGCGTTACCATCGGGTACTTTGGCAAAATGTTTAAGTGTCGCCGGATTTTCAATATCAATGAATTTTCCGCTTTCTGAGTTAATCCACTGACCGTCGATGTAAATTTTTTCAAAACAGTACGACATAACGGACTCTCCCTCATGGTTATCGGTTTGCGAAACAACGGCACAAAACCATTGAGCGCAACCCTCATTATTTTTAGTATAGAACCGGACATTGGCTATGGGAGAAAAAAACAAAAAAGCCTTGCTCACAAGCAAGGCTTGAAGATTCAAAGCGACTGATTTAACGCTTAGAGATATCGGTTCCGAAGAATTGAACAGCTAAAGCTGATAATTCGCCGGAGGCACGCATATCAGAAAGAATTTTATTGAGTTCAGCGCGGAGTTTATCTGTGTTTTCTTTTCGAAGAGGAATCCCAACGGAAGTGGTTTCATCGGCAACGGCTGCAATCTTGATCGGTGCGTCGGTGTGGACTTTTTTGTAGTCGTAATAGGTTACTTCGGCGTTGAGAGTGGCGTCAATTCGGCCGCCTAACAACAGTTCAAATGTTTGGTTTAAGTCATCGACACCTAAAACTTTAGCGCCATATTTTTCGGCAATGGTCGCGTAGGTGCTTGAAATCGTGTTGGCCGTTTGTTTGCCTTTTAAGTCGGCCATCGATTGGATTTGTGTGTTGCCTTCGGTGACGATGACGACCGTCCGGTTATAGGCGTACGGTTCGGTAAAGTGATAGGCCTTTTCACGTTCTGAGGTGATATCCACGCCGTTAATCATGATGTCGTAGCGACCGGAACTCACACCGGCCAAAAGCCCATCCCATTTGCCTTCGACAAACTCAACCTGAACACCAAGTTTTTTCGCGATGGCTCGCCCCAATTCAATGTCATATCCGGTCAATTTCCCAGATTCATCGTGAAAGGTCCACGGTGCCCATGTCCCTTCGGTGGCAATAACGATTTTGCCTCGGCTTTGGATGGCATCAAGAAGATCTTGATTGGCGGTTGCCGTCTGCTGGTTAGATTCCTCCTCTGAAGGGGAACATGCACACAATGAGGCGCCGCAGATCGCTGCCAAGGCCATCATGGCACATTTTTTCGAAAGACTTGTCATTATTTTCTCCAACTAAAAATCACTGGTCACTTAACTTTAAAAAGGCACGCGTGCGCTCATCTTGGGGGTGAGCGAAAAATGTTTTGGCTTCGTTTTGCTCAACGATGACACCCCCGTCCATGAAGATCACTTTATTGGCGACATTTTTCGCAAAACTCATTTCGTGAGTGACAACGAGCATCGTCATTCCGTCATCGGCCATTTGACGCATCAGTGACAAAATATCTTGGGTGAGTTCCGGATCAAGTGCGGAAGTTGGCTCATCAAAATAGATAATTTCGGGGTTACCGGCTAGCGCTCGGGCAATGGCAACGCGTTGTTGCTGACCACCGGAAAGTTCACTCGGATAGTGGTTTGCACGATCAAGCAACCCGACTCTCTCGAGAAGTTTTTGACCGATTGCATAGGCTTTTGCTTTCGGCATTTTGCGACCGACAATGAGTCCTTCCGTGATGTTTTCAAGGGCTGTTTTATTTAAAAACAGGTTGTAATTTTGAAAAACAAACGCCGTTTTCTGACGAATCGCCAGCACATCGCGGTGATTGATATGGGCCATTGAATACGTTTTTTCATCAAAGGTGAATTCACCGTCATCGGCTTTTTCCAGAAAATTCAGACACCGAAGCAGTGTTGTTTTGCCTGAACCGCTTGGGCCAATGATGGAAATGACGTCTCCCTTTTCAATGGTGAGATCAACGCCTTTGAGGACCTCCAAATCAGCAAACGCCTTGCGTAATCCTTTGATTTTCAGCATGGTGTTGATATCCAGAAAAAGTTAGCGACCGTATTTTTGTAAATGCTTTTCGCCGGAGCGCTGTAAGCGCGTGAGTACGGTACAAAAAAGCAGATAAATGAGACCGACTTCAATGTAAAGTAAAAGCGGCTCATAGGTTCTCGCCACGATGCGTTGCGTGGTCATGAACATTTCTGTCACGGTGATGTTGGCCGCCAACGACGTGTCTTTAATCATGGCGATTAACGAATTTCCAAGTGTTGGAAAGGCCGTCCTAAAGGCCTGAGGTAGCACAATGCGTCGAATCGTTTGTCCCCAACTCATGCCGGCGCATAGTCCGGCTTCCAATTGGCCTCTGGGAACAGACTCTAGGGCAGCGCGAATGGTTTCGGCGCAATAGGCCCCCTCGTTAATGGAGAAAACGACCACTGCCGCCACAAAGGGATTAATCAAAATGCCAACGTGAGGCAACCCATAGAAGATGATAAAAAGCTGCACCAAAAGGGGGGTGCCGCGAATGACCCAAATGTAAAAGCGTGACAAAGGGGTCAATATCGGCACTTTGGCAAATTGCACAAGGGCTACCGCAACGGCAATGATCAATGCAAAGGCAAAAGAAATTGCCGTCAACGGGATGGTCACGGTTAACCCCGGGAGCAAAATGTTCCAAAAAGAGTCAATCAAAAGGTTCAGAGTGTCGGAGTTCATAAGCAGAAAACGTCGTACAAATACCGTGCCGACAAAGGAAACCGATTATTTTTATCGGATCGTTATATCAGCAAGCAGTATAAAAACGGCAGATTTAAATCGTCAAATGCCTTCTTTTTATGGCATTCAATGCGTTTTGCTTATGCTTGAGAACCTGCATTGAACTAGGGGCATTTTGCGGCATTTAACCGCTAAACATTGTATAGATGCTCAATATTGTTGAGTCGTCTTAAGGCGCCAAAGAATTGCCTGATTCTTTCAAAATGAGAACTGGATGACGACCTTGGATCTGGCCCTTTCGGGGTGGATCTAAGATCACCAATAAAACAGAAGTGAAGATAAAATGAACAAACGATGTTGTTTGCTGTGGGTAAGAATCAAAATGAGACAAGTTTTAGACGTTAAACGATTTGCCTATTCAGTCGCTGTTAGTGCAATTTTCATAACCGTAACGCCTCTGTTGCCAATCGCCGATTGCATGGCGGCACCTCCAACACCGGCAGTTGAGTCTACAGAGCGGTACTCGCCCGCAACGCAAGCACTCGTGGAGATGGTTGCTGAAAATCAAACATTAAAAACGCTTCTCGAAAAAACAATCTCAAAAGCAGCCGAGATTAATCCGGACCCACAGACCAATCCGACACAAAATTTAAAAGCGTATTTTGACTACGTTAATTGGGCAGAGAGGGCGATGCCTTGGGCAATTTTGCCGGGTGTGGAGAAAAATCATCCGAAGCTTTATAACCAAATCGATCAAAGTCTTAACTATTTTTACTTTGTGAACGACAGACCTCTTGATGAACTGAAGGGAAAAGGACTCTATATTCCGTCTATCCAATATGTGGAGCCGTATCGCACTTGGTTAATTGGCTTTGTTCGTCAGTACGGGGAATTTCTCTCGTCGGAAGAGTCCTGGAACGATCAGTATTTGGCTCAGGTGAAAACGGATCCGCGCTTTGGTTTGGAGTCCGGTGACTATGAAGCCCCCTCTCATTGGAAGAGTTTTAACGATTTCTTTGTGAGACGACTCGCTAGCAAAGACAAACGTCCGATAGCCGAGCCAAATGATGATTCTGTTGTCGTTTTTCCCGGTGATTCCGTCACACAAGGTGTGTGGTCTATTGATGAGGAAAACCAGCTGTATTCCTTAAACGAAACTCCGGTGGGGCAGCCTGACTTTGTTGCGATCAAATCGAAAAAGTTTTCCAGTGTGACGCAGCTTATGGCAGATAGCCCCTATCGCGAAGCTTTCGTAGGTGGAACGATGACTCACACCTTCTTAGATGTGTATGACTACCATCGTTTCCATTTCCCGGTTTCGGGAACGATCAAGGATGTGCGAATCATTGAAGGTGATACGGCTTTGGGCGGCTATATCACGTGGGATGCGCCGACAAAAACCTATACGCTAAATGCGTCGATCCCAGGTTGGCAAATGATCGAAACGCGAGCCTTGGTGGTTGTGGAAACGAAAGATCACGGTTTAGTTGCCATATTGCCGATCGGTATGAGTCAGGTTTCCTCTGTCAAACTTGAAGATAGTGTGAAAGTCGGAATGGTTGTACAGAAAGGCGATCCGCTAGGGTACTTCCTTTTCGGAGGAAGTGACATTGTGATGCTTTTCCAAAAAGCTGTGCAATTTGATTTGACCGTGCCTCAAAATAATGGTCGCTATGCTCATCGTTTGATGGGTGAGCAGTACGGGAAATTGACAAAGCGAAAATAATAGGCATTTGTTACCGTTGGTGAAGCACAACAAAAACAGTGTCTGAGACACTTATCAACGGTATTCGGTGGGATTTTTAAGAGGCAGATATAAAAAATGTCGGATCTCTCCGACAGTATGGGTGGTGGCTAGGGACGGAATCGAACCGCCGACACGCGGATTTTCAATCCGCTGCTCTACCAACTGAGCTACCTAGCCGCCGTAGAGTTCGGTATTTTACGCAAAAAAAATGCTAATTGCAAAAGAAAAATGAAAAATTTTTAAATTTGCCCTTAACCGTTTGATTTAAAAAGAAAAGGTGAATTGAGATTGTAAAGGGTTATTTTCAGAAGAAAAATGAGCCCAGTCAATCGGTTCGATTCCTTTGGAAATGAGCCAATGGTTGGCTGCAGAAAAATGACCGCACCCAATAAAAGGAATCGGCGGGCGTAAGGCCGATAGCGGTGAAGGATGATTGGCGCAAAGCACTGTATTCGTACCGCTTCCCGATTCAATCAATGCTTTTTTGCTTTGAGCATAGTTGCCCCAGAGCAAAAACACTTTTGGAGAGGCGCAATTTGCCAAAGCGGCAAGTAACGCGTCGGTTAGTACTTCCCACCCCTTTTTTGCATGACTGTTCGCTTTCCCCTCTTCGACCGTTAAAACGGCATTTAAAAGGAGTACCCCTTGTTGAGCCCACCCGGTTAGATCTCCGTTATTGGGCGGCGTGATGTTTAAGTCTCGCAAAAGTTCTTTATGAATATTTCGCAAACTGGGAGGAATTTTGCAGGTTGGAGCAACGTGAAAAGCGAGGCCTTGTGCTTGACCTTGGCCATGGTAGGGATCTTGTCCAACGATCACGACACGAGTTTGAGCTAAAGACGTCATCTCCAGCGCTTTAAAGGGGGTCGGAGGAAAGATGTTCACCCCGGCCTCTTCACGTGTTTGCAGAAATTTAAAAAGGTCGAGGCCTGTTGGGGAATGAAAAAAAACATCGAGGGTAGTACGCCAATCGAGAGCTACCCTGTCATAAGTCAGATCAATCATGAAGTAAAAAAATTATTCTGGAAGTTGGCTTTCCATAGCACCGATACGGGTATGCAGCAAATTGATTTGGCATGATAAATTCGCCGCACCGGCTCCGGTCCCGGAGCTAAACAAGGCCTCATCGAAACGGCATTGCTCCGATACATACCGGTCAAACGCCGTATTGGCTCTTTCCAAAGCGGGAACGGCTTCATTGCGACCAGTTGTGCGATCGAGTTCGGCCGCGTGTTGCGTGAGTTTGGTCAACACGTCGCGATACTCGGTACGAGTTTGTTGTAATTCCTGTTTCAGACACTCTCGTAAGGCTACCGTTGTTGCGGCTGTTTTGTAGCACTCATCAACACTGGCGGACTGCGCCCAAACCGGCATCGCTGTTAATGTGGATAGTGTTGCAACAAGAAAACAGAGCTTTTTCACGATCAACCCCGCTGTACGTTTTCCAAATAGTCAGAAAGTTCCTTCATTGTATCGAAGATTGGTGTTAAAGGAAGATGAATTTTGACCCAATCATCAATACGAATCCCCTCATTGAATCCCGTTCTTAAAAGAAGGGGATGGGCTTTGGCATTTTGTGCGGCCAAAGCATCGTTCATGGAGTCACCGATCATGGCGCTTTCGTTGATGTCGGCTCCGACCCGAGAGGCAGCTAAAAAAAGCATGTCCGGCGCGGGTTTGGGATGCTCGACATCGTCGGCACCGATGACTGCGTCAAAGAAAGACCGAATTTGAAATTTTTCCAGTAGCGCCTCGGCAATGGCATGCGGTTTATTTGTGACAACGGCCATCGGAAACCCGAGTTTTTTAAGGCGTACCAATCCTTCCGGGACATAAGGCTCCAATTTTGAATATTGACCATCGACCTCTGCCATCGCCCGAAGATAAATGCCGAGAGCATGATCGATTTCACCGTCAGTGGGGGCTCTCATAAGGCGGGCATTGAGCGCTCGAATCACTAAAACCCGAGCGCCTTTACCGATAAAACGCGACACTTCCTCACGACTGAGTGGCGTGAGGTTCAAATTTGTCATTAATTTGGTGTTGGCAACGACCAAATCGTCCAACGAATCAATGAGCGTGCCGTCAACGTCAAATAACAGTGCTTTAATCACGATTGCGACTCAATTCGGCGAGTTCTTTTCGATGTTGTGCAATGAGGCTCTCGTCAATCGCTTCACGCATTTCGGTAATCACTTGTTGGTACCCGGCTTTGGATTTTTGACCGAAAATGGCGCTACCCGCAACGAAAGTGTCAGCGCCGGCGGCAGCGATGGCACCAATGTTATTGACTTTGACGCCGCCGTCGACTTCAAGGAAAATTTCGTGACCGGTGCTGCGTTTGTGTTGATCGATGATTCTTGCCGCCTGAGCAATTTTATTGATGGCCGAGGGAATGAACGATTGACCGCCAAAGCCTGGGTTGACACTCATGATCAAAATGAGATCCACTTTATCGAGAACATAGTCTAAGTAAGAGAGCGACGTGGCCGGATTAAAGACTAAGCCCGCTTTGCAGCCGCAGTCATGAATCAAAGCGAGTGTGCGGTCGATATGACGGGAGGCCTCGCAGTGAAAAGTAATGTAATCGGCGCCGGCTTTTGCAAACATGGGAATGAGGCTATCAACCGGCTCGATCATTAAGTGAACGTCAATGGGAGCCCTTACATGCGGACGAATGGCTTCGCAGACGAGCGGCCCGACCGTTAAATTGGGGACGTAGTGATTGTCCATGACATCGAAATGAATCCAATCAGCGCCGGCATCAATCACATCACGAACTTCTTCGCCCAAGCGGGCGAAATCGGCCGATAAAATGGACGGAGCAATGCGGCAATTAGCCGACGGTTTGGGACGAGAAAAAAATGACATTTGCTTGAGTCTCCAAATTGACACATCTAACGCTGATCATTTTAGTAAATATCCTCACACTCCAATGGCCGAAACGTAACTTTTTGCGTTTTATTCCGAAAGATTTGCCTTGCCCTTGTACAATCTAAGCATTCTGTTTAGAGGTACCTCATGCGATTACTCAAAATTTCGTTAAGTACGGCGCTTATTGCCTTATTGGCGGCGTGTTCGTCAACGCCTGAAAAACAACCGGAGACGGGACTTGTCCCGGGGCAGTCGAAACTCGTATTTGAAGAAAGCACATTTGAGGCATTACCTGTTGTGGCTGATTGGGAGCCGGCCTTGAAAGCTTTTAAGCTTTCGTGTGAAAAATTGGTTCAAAAAGCCGATTGGAAACCCGTGTGTCAAGTTGCGCAAAGTACGCCGACTGGTCAGGCGGAGACTTTTTTCAAGACCTATTTTGTCCCTTATCGTGCGGTTTCTGTTTCAAGAGGCTCCGATCAAACGATCAAAATTACTGACGAAGGCAAAATGACCGGGTACTATGAACCGGTTTTATATGGAAGCCGACAAAAGAAAAAGCCCTATGTTTATCCGCTTCATACGATGCCGGATGATTTGATTACAGTGAAACTCGATGAGCTTTATCCGCAATTAAAGGGATTGCGTTTGCGTGGACAAATTCAAGGGCAGACATTGGTACCCTACGATACGCGAGCGCAATTGAGTAAACGAAACTTGGATCGTTTTGCCATCGCATGGGTCGAGGATCCGGTCGACGCCTTTTTCCTTCAAATTCAAGGCTCGGGTCGGATCGTTTTACCCGATGGCTCGTTTATGAGAGTTGGCTACGGGGATGTGAACGGTCACCCTTATCGAGGAATTGGTTCCTACTTGGTTTCCCATGGATACTTGAAGTCGCATGAACTGTCAATGCAAAGCATTCGGGCTTGGGCAAAGAAAAATCCCCGTCAATTACAGGCGGTCTTAAACCAAAATCCGAGCTATGTGTTCTTTGTGGAGCGAAAGGACCAGGATCCGTCACAAGGACCGATCGGTGCGCAGGGAGTGCCTTTGACCGATAAGGGTTCTGTCGCAGTCGATCGACGTTATTACGAAATGGGATGGCCGATTGTTGTTGATGTCGAACAGGTCAATCCGGATATGAAGTTCACGCGAGCGGTTGTCGCTCAGGATACGGGTGGCGCTATTCGGGGACCGATTC
Source organism: uncultured Sutterella sp. (assembly GCA_900546995.1). Taxonomy (GTDB): domain Bacteria; phylum Pseudomonadota; class Gammaproteobacteria; order Burkholderiales; family Burkholderiaceae_F; genus Aphodousia. The sequence goes on along the minus strand of URFF01000006.1, from coordinate 1,061 downwards.
GTTTTGACTTTTACTGGGGTAGTGGCTATGACGCCGGAGAAGCTGCCGGAAAGCAAAATAGCAAGGTGAAGGCGTGGATCTTGCTACCAAAAGGAATGCGACCGCCCTTGAAATAGATAAATGAAAATGCCCCCAAGTTAAAAAACTGGGGGCATTATTTTGTGTGGTTTATTTTTTGATGGCGGCAAATCGAGCTTCGATTTCCTGAAGGCTCACAGCACCTTCGAGACGATAGCCGTCTTCAAAATACATGGTTGGCAATCCTTCCATCCCGAATTGATTGAAAAGTTCCATGTTCTTTTCGCCGATCTTGGTTTTGCATTGGCTTGAGAGTGCGGGCGGTTCTTTTTGATCAAGCATCCAGTTATCCCACGCAAGCTGAGGATCCGGTGCGCAAAGAATGCGCTTGACCATTTCGTCGGAATTCATGAGCGGGGCAACGAATGTGTAGATCGTGACATTTTCGAGATTTTGCAGTGTTTTCTCGAGTCGCTGGCAGAAAGAGCAGAAAGGATCGGCAAAGACGTAAAGTTTGCGTTCGCCCTTACCATGCGTGGTTTTTAACGCTTGATCAAGCGGCAGCGACTTGATGTCAATTCTGGAGAGATCATCCAAGCGTGCTTGTGTAAGGTTTTTCTGAGAGGCGATATCGAAGATGTGTCCGGCAAAAAGATACTTCACATCTTTGTCTACATAAAGTAAAGAACGATTGGCAACCACCTCATATAGGCCCATGGGCAATTTTTTAACAGAGGTGGCTTCAATATTCATATTCTGCTTAACGAGCGTTTTAACCCGATCCGTATCCGGTGCTGCATGGGAAAGAGCAGGGATCATGAGTGCGGAAAGAAGTGCGACAAATAAACTTTTTTTCATGATGCTAGAAAAAGAAAACAACAATACGGGTATCTTAAAGAACTGTAAGACTGAATGTTTAAAAAAATCGAAAGAAAATGTGGCAAGCGGTTTGTCGTTTGAAAGAGCACGTCCTATTTGACAAATGATTAACGGTTCTTAAAATACCGACTCCGCTGCAGTGCTTTAGGGCACTGAAGCGAAAA